>NZ_NEJR01000051.1:0-819 GCF_002113165.1 Pseudomonas sp. B19(2017) | reverse complement strand
AAGCCGCCGTTCTTCATGGTCCGTGGTGGCACCGAGGTCATCCACATCAACTTCCGCTCCGCCGAAGTCGATGCCGTGTACTTCCCTCAGGTGGAAGTGATCGGCGATATCGCCAACGCCGTATGGCAGATCAGCGAAGCGCTGAACGACACTTCGCACTGGGACTTCACCCGCCTGATGGCCATTCGTGAAGCCAACGAAGCGCAGATCGCCGAAGGGGCCGACGACAACCGCTTCCCGGTCTACCCGCAGCGCCTGGTTGCCGACATCCGTCGCGTGCTGCCGTCCGAAGGCATCGTTGCCCTGGACAACGGCATCTACAAGATCTGGTTCGCCCGCAACTACAAGGCGCACAAGCCGAACACCGTGCTGCTGGACAACGCCCTGGCGACCATGGGCGCCGGCCTGCCATCGGCCATGGCCGCGCACCTGGTGCACCCGGACCGCCCGGTGATTTCGGTGTGCGGCGACGGCGGCTTCATGATGAACAGCCAGGAGCTGGAAACCGCAGTACGCTTAGGCATGCACATCACCGTGGTGATCCTGCGTGACGACGGCTACGGCATGATCCGCTGGAAGCAGGCCAACATGGGCTTCACCGATTTCGGCCTGGACTACGGCAACCCGGACTTCGTCAAGTACGCCGAAGCCTACGGTGCCAACGGCCACCGCGTGGAAAGCGCCGAAGGCTTGCTGCCGCTGCTCGAGCACTGCATCAAGACCCCGGGCGTGCACGTGATCGACTGCCCGGTCGATTACAGCGAGAACGACCGCATCCTCAACAGCGAGCTGCGTGAGCGCGCGCTGGCGGTGTAAGGC
>NZ_NEJR01000006.1:0-271187 GCF_002113165.1 Pseudomonas sp. B19(2017) | reverse complement strand
GGTTTGGTGCTTGGGCGGCGGCAAGGTTTGTTTACACGATCGGGTTTAATCTGAAATCCGGACTGAAACAGGCCGCTTTTGTATGAATTTCT
This sequence comes from Pseudomonas sp. B19(2017), assembly GCF_002113165.1. Classification (NCBI taxonomy): domain Bacteria; kingdom Pseudomonadati; phylum Pseudomonadota; class Gammaproteobacteria; order Pseudomonadales; family Pseudomonadaceae; genus Pseudomonas; species Pseudomonas sp. B19(2017). The sequence goes on along the minus strand of NZ_NEJR01000006.1, from coordinate 271,095 downwards.
TTACACGCCGGTTCAAGAACTTGCCAGTCGTCCGAAAAATTCTTTTTGTTCAATATCTTGGGGCCGCTTTGCGGCCCATCGCCGGCAAGCCAGCTCCCACAGGATGGTCACAGGTGCGGCCATTGTGGTGACCCTGTGGGAGCTGGCTTGCCGGCGATGGGCTGCAAAGCAGCCCCAAATTCTCACAGGCATAAAAAAACCAGCCCGAAGGCTGGTTCTCTTTAAAACAAAGGCCAATCAGCCACGGGATTTGCCGCGGCCACGCCCTGCCGGCTTGTCACCTTCAGGCTTGGCCGGGCGCTTGCGCATCTCGCTCGGGCGCTCTGCCACCGTGCTGCCACGGCTGGTCTTGCGTGGGGCCTCTTCACGCGGCTGGCGTGCAGGGCGTTCGCCGGCAGCAGCACCTTCGTGAGCCGGGCGCAGGCTGCGCACGCGCTCGCCACGGCCCAACGGGCGAGTGGATTTGCGCTGCAGGCGCTCCATCTTGTCCTTGGCCTTGAGCTTCATGGCTGGCAGCGCCACCGGCTGCAGGCCCACCTCAGCGGCAAGGATGTCGATTTCACCCTGGGTCATTTCACGCCAGCGGCCCATCGGCAGGTCGGAGTTGAGGAACACCGGGCCGAAACGCACGCGCTTCAGGCGGCTGACCACCATGCCCTGGGACTCCCACAGGCGACGCACTTCACGATTGCGGCCTTCCATCACCACGCAGTGGTACCAGTGGTTGAAGCCTTCGCCACCGGGCGCCTTCTGGATGTCGGTAAACTTGGCTGGGCCGTCTTCCAGCATCACGCCGGCCTTCAGGCGCTCGATCATCTCGTCGTCGACCTCACCACGCACACGTACCGCGTACTCACGGTCCATCTCATAGGACGGGTGCATCAGGCGGTTGGCCAGTTCACCGTCGGTAGTGAACAGCAGCAGGCCGGTGGTGTTGATATCGAGGCGGCCGATGTTGATCCAGCGGCCTTCTTTGGGCCGCGGCAGGCGGTCGAACACGGTCGGGCGGCCTTCCGGGTCGTCACGGGTACAGATTTCGCCATCGGGCTTGTTGTACATGATCACCCGGCGGGTGGCCTCGGCGGCCTCTTCGCGCTTGATCAGCTTGCCATCCACGGCAATGGCGTCGTGCAGGTCGACGCGCTGGCCGAGGGTGGCCTCGACGCCGTTGACCTTGATGCGGCCCTGGCTGATCCAGGCCTCGACGTCACGGCGCGAGCCAACGCCGATGCGCGCCAGCACTTTCTGCAGCTTTTCGCCGGATGGAGGGGTGATTTCGGTATCTTGCAGGTCTTGCTCACTCATCTGGGCACCTCCCGGTGTAGGAATGAAATCAGGGTTTTGACGACGAATGCGCCAAAAGGCCGCGCATCATACGCGGTTCGGCGGGGGAACGCACTGGAGGGTAGTGGGTTTTGTGGGTATTGCGAGGGGTTTCTGCCTAATGGTGGGGTGCTGACAGTGCCGGCCTCTTCGCGGGCTTGCCCGCTCCCACAGGGATATCACAGGTCCTGAGGGCTGCGCAGTACCTGTGGGAGCGGGCGAGCCCGCGAAGAGGCCGGTACTGGCAACAAAGGAATCAGGGCAGCGACTTGCCCTCTTCCCCCACCGAGGCCTCAGCCTCTTCCTCGCGCAAGTCATCGAAATCGGTCTTCAGCCCCTCTTCCATGGCATCCAGCTCCACCAGCAAGCTGCGGAAGCTGGTCTCCTCCTTCGGATCGGCAACCTCTTCCTCGTCGCCAAGGCTGGCATCAGCCAAAGCCTGCAAGTGCGCCGGCACTGGCGCGTCATCCGGGTCGAGCAGCGGCTCCGGCTCCATCTCCCGCAGTTCGGCCAAGGCCGGCAGCTCGTCGAGGCTCTTGAGGTTGAAATGGTCGAGAAACGCCTTGGTAGTGGCGAACATCGCCGGCCGCCCGGGCACTTCGCGGTAGCCGACCACGCGGATCCACTCACGCTCCATCAGGGTCTTGATGATGTTGCTGTTCACCGCCACGCCGCGCACATCCTCGATTTCGCCGCGGGTGATGGGCTGGCGATAGGCGATCAGGGCCAGGGTTTCCAGCAGCGCGCGCGAGTAGCGCTGCGGCCGCTCTTCCCACAGGCGCCCGACCCACGGCGCAAAGTCTTCGCGAATCTGCAGGCGGTAACCGCTGGCCACCTCCTTGAGCTCGAAGGCGCGACCATTGCACGACGTGCCCAGCAGCTCCAGCGCCTGCCTGAACACCTTGGGCTCCGGTCGTTCGGCCTCCTCGAACAGTTCGTACAGGCGCTCCAGGGATTGCGGCTTGCCCGAAGCCAGCAGGAAGGCTTCGATCAGCGACGCCAGGTCGCGGGGTTCATTCAGGTTCATCGGGTTCTTCAACAAGCGCCGGGCGAAGCCGCACGTGGATGGCGGCGAAGGGTTCATTCTGCACCAGTTCGACCAGCGATTCCTTCACCAGCTCGAGAATCGCCATGAAAGTCACCACCACGCCCAGCTTGCCCTCCTCGGCGGCGAACAGCTCGACGAACGGCACGAATCCACCGCCCTTCAGGCGTTCCAGCACCTGGCTCATGCGCTCGCGGGTGGACAAGGTCTCGCGGGTGATCTGGTGGCTTTCGAACAGGTCGTTGCGGCGCATCACCTCGGCCATCGACACCAGCAGCTCTTCCAGGCTGACCTGGGGCAACAGCTTGCGCACCTTGGCCTGCGGCGCCTCCAGGCGTGGCACCAGCACCTCGCGGCCGACCCGTGGCAACTCATCGATGCCTTCGGCGGCGGCCTTGAACCGCTCGTACTCCTGCAGGCGCCGGATCAGTTCGGCGCGCGGGTCGCCCTCTTCCTCCTCGACGTCGGCCGAGCGCGGCAGCAACATGCGCGACTTGATCTCGGCGAGCATGGCAGCCATCACCAGGTATTCGGCAGCCAGCTCCAGGCGCACGCTCTTCATCAGCTCTACGTAGCCCATGTACTGGCGGGTGATTTCTGCCACCGGGATGTCGAGGATGTCGATGTTCTGTTTGCGGATCAGGTACAGCAACAGGTCCAGCGGGCCTTCGAAGGCTTCGAGGATGACTTCCAGTGCGTCCGGCGGGATGTACAGGTCCAGCGGCAGCTCGGTCAGGGCTTCGCCATAGACCAGAGCCAGTTGCAGCTGCCGAGGCTCGTCGACCTGTTCGGCCGGCGCCTCGGGCGTTTCCACCTGGCTCACGCGTTGACCAGGAACGGCGTGGGGTCGCCGCAGCCTTCACGGACCAGTTCCGGCTCATCGCCGGACAGGTCGATGATGGTCGAGGCCTTGAGGTCACCGAAACCGCCATCGATCACCAGGTCGACATGATGCTCCAGGCGCTCGCGGATCTCGTAAGGGTCGGTCATCGGCTCGGTGTCGCCCGGCAGGATCAGGCTCACACTCATCAACGGCTCGCCCAGTTCAGCCAGCAAGGCCAGGGTGATGGCATGGGCCGGCACCCGTAGCCCGATGGTGCGGCGTTTATCGTGCAACAGCAGGCGCGGCACTTCGCGCGTGCCGTTGAGGATGAACGTGTAAGGCCCCGGCACATGTGCCTTGAGCAGGCGGAAGGTGCCGGTGTCGACCTTGGCGTACAACCCCAGCTGCGACATGTCGCAGCACATCAGGGTGAAGTTGTGCGTCTTGTCCAGCCCGCGCAGGCGCCGCACCCGTTCGATGGCCGCCTTGTCACCCATCTGGCAACCCAGTGCGTAGGCCGAATCCGTCGGGTACACCACCACGCCGCCCTTGCGGATAATCTCGACGGCCTGCTTGATCAGGCGCTGCTGCGGGTTCTCCGGATGAATCTGGAAAAATTGGCTCACGTAGTCGTCCTGTTCATACCGCCAAAGGCTGTTCATGGCTGAATCGGCGCCACAGAGGTGGCAGGTCCTCGGGCAAAGGCCGGTAGGCACCGATCTCACCCCAGGTGCCGGGGCCGTGGAAGTCACTGCCAGCGCTTGCCAGCAGGCCGAACTCACGGGTGAGGATGGACATGGTGCCCACCTGCTCGGCAGGCATCATCCCGTTGACCACTTCAAGCGCCTGCCCGCCTGCCTGAATATAGTCGGCAATCAGCCTTCTGCGCTTGCTGCGGGTCAGATCGTAGTGCATGGGATGCGCCAGGCTCACCCAAGCATTGGACTGGCGCAGGGTAGCGACGGTTTCATCGAGGGTCGGCCAGTGCTGCTTGACGTCCCCCAGCTTGCCGGCCCCCAGCCATTTGCGAAACGCCTCGCCGCGGTCCTTGACGTGCCCGGCGCGCACCAGGTATTCGGCAAAATGCGGGCGTGCCGGGGCGTTGCCGCTATCGCCCAGTTCGTGCTGCACGGCGCGAGCGCCGTCGAGGGTACCGGGCATGCCCTTGGCCGCCAGCCGTTTGTCGATTTCTTCGGCGCGCAGCCAGCGGCCACGGTGCAGCGCATCGATTGCCGCCAGCAGGGGCGGCGCGTCGAGCGGGAAGTCATAGCCCAGCACATGGATGGTCGCACCACCCCAGGTGCACGACAGCTCTACCCCGCTGACCCAGCGCATGCCCTTGTCGCGGCATGCCTGGCGCGCCTCGGGCAGACCTTCGATGGTGTCATGGTCGGTCAGTGCCAGCGTTTGCACCCCATGCTCATGGGCCCGGGCGACCAGGGTCGAGGGCGACAGGGCGCCATCGGAGGCCGTGCTGTGACAGTGCAGATCAACATTCATGGAGGAGCGCTTTCGCTGGAATCGATGTTTGTTATTATGCCGTCACATCCCGATTCTGGCTGCCATTGTGAAACAATTCATCGATTTCATCCCGCTGCTGCTGTTCTTCATCGTCTACAAGCTCGATCCGCGCCCCATGGAAGTCGCCGGCCACAGCTTCGAATTCGGCGGTATCTACAGCGCCACGGCCATGCTGATCATCAGCTCGCTGGTGGTTTATGGCGCGCTGTTCCTGCGCCAGCGCAAGCTGGAAAAGGGCCAGTGGCTGACCCTGGTAGCCTGCCTGGTGTTCGGCGGCCTGACGCTGACCTTCCACAGCGAAACCTTCCTGAAGTGGAAGGCGCCGGTGGTGAACTGGCTGTTCGCCCTGGGCTTCGCCGGCAGCCACTTCGTCGGCGACCGGGTGCTGATCAAACGCATCATGGGCCACGCCCTGAACCTGCCCGATGCCATCTGGACCCGCCTGAACCTGGCCTGGATCGGCTTCTTCCTGTTCTGCGGCGCGGCCAACCTGTTCGTTGCCTTCACCTTCCAGGACTTCTGGGTCGACTTCAAAGTGTTCGGCAGCCTGGGCATGACCGTGATCTTCCTGGTGGCGCAGGGCATGTACCTGTCGCGCCACTTGCACGACGACCCTTCTACCTCCAAACCCAAGGATTGACATGCTCTACGCCATCATCGCCAGCGACGTCGCAAACTCCCTGGAAAAGCGCCTGGCCGCCCGCCCGGCGCACATCGAACGCCTGCAGCAACTGAAGGCCGAGGGCCGCGTGGTACTGGCCGGCCCGCACCCGGCCATCGACAGCAACGACCCGGGCGAAGCAGGTTTCAGCGGTAGCCTGATCGTTGCCGAGTTCGAATCGCTGGCTGCGGCGCAGGCCTGGGCCGATGCCGATCCGTACATTGCGGCCGGCGTGTACGACAAGGTCGTGGTCAAGCCGTTCAAGCAAGTACTGCCCTGATCTGAGACCGCGTCGGCTTCTTCGCGGGTTTGCCCGCTCCCACAGGTAACTCACAAACCTCAGGATCTTTGGTGTCCCTGTGGGAGCGGGCAAGCCCGCGAAGAAGTCCACGCAGTACTGGCAGTTATACGATTGCCATCAGTCTGCGGTATCTTTGCCACTGGCGGGCCGATTTAGCCGCCGTCAATGGTTGAATTGAGTGAGTCATGAGCGAGCTGTTACTGATTGATGATGACCAGGAGCTGTGCGAGCTGCTCGGCAGCTGGCTGACCCAGGAAGGGTTTACCGTGCGCGCCTGCCACGATGGCCACAGCGCACGCCAGGCCCTGGCCGCGCACGCCCCGGCGGCCGTGGTGCTGGACGTGATGCTGCCCGACGGCAGTGGCCTGGAACTGCTCAAGCAGTTGCGCAGCGAGCATGCCGAACTTCCGGTACTGATGCTCTCGGCGCGCGGCGAGCCGCTGGACCGCATCCTCGGCCTGGAACTGGGCGCCGACGACTACCTGGCCAAACCCTGCGACCCGCGTGAGCTCACCGCTCGCCTGCGTGCGGTGCTGCGCCGCAGCCACCCCTCCGCCACCACCAGCCAGGTGGAGCTGGGCGACCTGGTCTACAGCCCTGCTCGTGGCGTGGCCAGCATCGATGGCCGCGAAATGACCCTGACCCTGTCCGAAAGCCGCATTCTCGAAGCCCTGCTGCGCCAACCCGGCGAGCCGCTGGACAAGCAGGAACTGGCGCAGATCGGCCTGGGCCGCAAGCTGACCCTGTACGACCGCAGCCTGGACATGCACGTCAGCAACCTGCGCAAGAAGATCGGTCCGCACGCCGATGGCCGGCCACGCATCGTTGCCCTGCGCAGCCGTGGCTATTACTACTGCCTCTGAACATCTTTACCGAGCCTTTACCCTCCACTGACCGCGCTTGACGGTGATCTCCCTAGACTGTGCTCATCCGGTAACCACCGGCCCATGTAAAGGAGAGACACCATGCGCAAGACCCTTATCGCCCTGATGTTCGCCGCCGCCCTGCCGACCGTGGCCATGGCCATGCCTGAAGGCGGCCCGCGCCACGACGGCCCGCATCATCGTGGTGATGCGCCTTTCCACCAGCTGGACCTGAGCCGTGACCAACGCCAGCAGATCGGCAAGCTGATGGGCGAGCAGATGAAACAGCGCCGCGACATCACCGAGCGCTACCTGTCCAAGCTGCCGGCCGCCGACCAGAAGGCGATGAAGGACGAACTGCAGGCCAACCGCGACAAGACCGACAGCGCGGTCCGTGCCCTGCTCAAGCCTGAGCAGCAGAAGAAGTTCGACGAACTGCAGAAGGAACGCGCCGCACAAAAGGCCGAGTGGCAGGAGTTCCAGGCCTGGAAAGCTGAAAAAGGCAACAAGGCCCAGTAAGCTGTCCGCCCGATGCCCGGCCCGCCTCAGTGCGAGCCGGGCTTTTCCCGTTTGCAGGAGGTGCACTTGCGTTCACTGTTCTGGCGCATCCTGGCCAGTTTCTGGCTGGCCATCACCCTGGTTGCGGGCCTGTCGATCCTGCTGGGCCATATGCTCAACCAGGACGCCTGGATCCTCAGCCGCCACCCGGGCCTGAATACCCTGGCCAGCAAGTGGGCCAAGCATTACGAACAGGAAGGCCTGGCTTCGGCACAGCACTTCCTGGAACGGCGCAAGGACCGCTACAAGATCGACGTGCAGGTGCTCGACGACAGTGGCGAGGCCGTGGTGCCTGGCACTTTCCCACGCCGTGCGGCGGCCTTCGAGGCACGCCAGCACAACGACCAGCGGCGCCTGCCGTGGCGCCGGCTGACCGAGGAATACACCAGCCCCGACACCGGCGAGACATACCTGCTGATCTACCGCATCCCCCATCCGGCGCTGGACGCCTGGCACCGCGAAAGCCTGCTGTGGCCGCTCAGTGCGCTGGGCATTGCCCTGGTGGTGCTGACCCTGTTCAGCCTGCTGGTAACGCTGTCCATCACCCGCCCGCTCAATCGCCTGCGCGGCGCCGTGCATGACCTGGGCCAGACCACCTACCAGCAGAACAGCCTGGCACAATTGGCGGCGCGGCGTGACGAGTTCGGCGTGCTGGCCAAGGACTTCAACAAGATGGGCGCGCGCCTGCAAAGCACCATCGGCAGCCAGCGACAGTTGCTGCGCGATGTGTCCCATGAACTGCGCTCGCCGCTGGCCAGGCTGCGTATCGCCCTGGCCTTGGCTGAACGCGCCGAGCCCGAGCAGCGTGAGGCGCTGTGGCCACGCCTGACCCGCGAATGCGACCGCCTGGAAGACCTGATCAGCGAAATCCTCGCCCTGGCGCGGGTCGATGCCGAACAGGCCCATGCCGAGCCGGTCGACCTCAATGCCCTGCTCGGTAGCGTGCGCAAGGACGCTCAGCTCAGCGCACCGGAGCAGGATGTGCGCCTGGAGGCACAGCCGGGGTTGACCATGCTGGGCTGGCCAAAACTGATCGAGCGTGCCGTGGACAACCTGCTGCGCAACGCCCTGCGCTTCAACCCGCAGGGCCAGCCGATCGAGCTCAGCGCCGTGCGCGAGCAGGACCGTATCGTGATCCGCGTGCGTGACCATGGACCTGGAGCGGCGGCGGAGCACCTGGCGCAGCTGGGGGAACCCTTCTTCCGTGCGCCGGGGCAGGATGCGCCGGGGCATGGGCTGGGGCTGGCGATTGCACGCAAGGCGGCAGAGCGGCATGGTGGCAGCCTGGTGCTGGACAATCATCCACAGGGAGGCTTTGTGGCCAGGCTGGAGTTGCCTGTAGCTGAAGTGACGGGTAGTTGATTTGATGTAAATGCTGCTGGCCTCTTCGCGGGCCTGCCCGCTCCCACAGGTACTACACAGGCCTTGAAGCAGTGTTGTACCTGTGGGAGCGGGCAAGCCCGCGAAGAGGCCGGATGCCTTGATACGGCGATCAGCCCAAGGCTGCGTTACTCGCCCCAGGCGCTGACAAACGCGGCAGTTTCCAGAATCGGCGCCGTACGCGGCTCGGTCAGCGGCGTACCAACATACAGGTAACCGATCAGCTCCTCGTTCTCGGCCAGCCCCAGGCCCTTGTGCACATGAGCATCGAAAGCCATTTCGCCGGTGCGCCATACCGCACCGATACCTTGCGCATGCGCAGCAATCAGGATGCCGTGCGCCGCACAGCCTGCCGCCAGCCGCTGCTCGGACTTGGGCACCTTGAAGTGGTCCTGCAGCCTGGCAATCACCACGATCAGCAACGGCGCCCGCAGCGGCGTGGCGCGGGCCTTGTCCAGGGCAGCCTGGCTGGCATCGCCCTTGTGCTGCAGCGCTTCGGCGAACAGCTCCCCCAGCCTCTCCCGGCCCTGGCCTTCGATGGTGAGAAAGCGCCATGGCCGCAGCTGACCGTGGTCCGGGGCGCGCAAGGCGGCCTGGAACAGCGCCTCGCGCTGTGCGGCATTGGGCGCCGGGTCAGTCAGACGTGGTACGGAAACACGGTTGAGCAATGCGTCGAGAGCCTCCATGGCTACCCTCCTGGCAGGTGAATGTGCCGCCATTCTAGCGTTTACATCACCAGACCCATAGGTAGAATGGCGCCCTTCCGTTTCGAGTCAGAGCAGATCACATGGCGTTGCCGACCTTAAGGATCATTGGTTTCATCATCGGCATCTTCCTGATTACCCTCGCCGTCAGCATGGCCGTGCCCATGGCGACCCTGGTGATCTTCGAACGCACCCGTGACATGCCGTCGTTCCTCTGGTCGAGCCTGATCACTTTCATCGCCGGCCTGACCCTGGTGCTTCAGGGCCGCCCCGAGCATGTGCACCTGCGCCCGCGCGACATGTACCTGCTGACCGTCAGCAGCTGGCTGGTAGTGTGCGTGTTTGCCGCCCTGCCGTTCCTGCTGACCCAGCACATCAGCTATACCGACGCGTTTTTCGAAAGCATGTCAGGCATCACCGCCACCGGCGCCACCGTGCTCAGCGGGCTCGACAACATGTCACCGGGCATCCTGATGTGGCGTTCGATGCTGCACTGGCTTGGCGGCATCGGCTTCATCGGCATGGCGGTAGCGATCCTGCCGCTGCTGCGCATCGGTGGCATGCGCCTGTTCCAGACCGAATCGTCCGACCGCTCGGAGAAGGTCATGCCGCGCTCGCACATGGTCGCCAAATCGATCGTGGGGGTATACGTCGGCTTCTCGATCCTGGGTGCGCTGGGCTTCTGGTGGGCCGGCATGAGCCCGTTCGATGCGATCAACCACGCCATGTCGGCGATTTCCACTGGCGGGTTTTCCACCTCCGACCAGTCGCTGGCCAAGTGGGATATCCCGGCCGTGCACTGGGTCGCGGTGGTGGTGATGATTCTCGGCAGCTTGCCCTTCACCCTTTACGTGGCGACGCTGCGCGGCAACCGCAAGGCACTGCTCCGCGACCAACAGGTGCAGGGTTTGCTGGGCATGCTGGTGGCCACCTGGCTAGTGCTTGGCACCTGGTACTGGGCCACCACCAACCTGCACTGGCTCGACGCCCTGCGCCACGTGGCGCTGAACGTGACCTCGGTGGTCACCACCACCGGTTTCGCCCTGGGTGACTACAGCCTGTGGGGCAACTTCTCGCTGATGCTGTTCTTCTACCTGGGCTTCGTCGGCGGCTGCTCCGGCTCGACGGCAGGTGGCATCAAGATCTTCCGCTTCCAGGTCGCCTACATCCTGCTCAAGGCAAGCCTCAACCAACTGATCCACCCGCGTGCGGTGATCAAGCAGAAGTACAACGGCCACCGCCTTGACGAAGAAATCGTGCGGTCGATCCTGACCTTCTCGTTCTTCTTCGCCATCACCATCTGTGTCATGGCGCTGCTGCTGTCGTTGCTTGGCGTGGACTGGATGACCGCCCTGACCGGCGCTGCCGGCACGGTGTCGGGTGTGGGCCCGGGCCTGGGGGAAGTGATCGGCCCGTCGGGCAACTACGCCACGCTGCCGGATGCCGCCAAATGGATTCTCGCCAGCGGCATGCTGCTCGGTCGCCTGGAAATCATTACCGTACTCGTGTTGTGCATGCCGGCATTCTGGCGCCACTGACCAGCTCGGGCTCCGCACCCAGGCGGGCGCGGAATTCACCGGGTGTGGCATCGAACCAGCGGCGGAACGCCCGATAGAAGTTGCTGGGGTCGGCAAAGCCCAGCAGGTAGGCGGTTTCCAGCAGGGTCATGCCAGGCTGCGCCAGGTATTGTTCGGCCAGTTCTCGGCGGGTGTCATCGAGCAGGGTCTGGAAGCTGGTGCCCTCCTCCTGCAACCGCCGCTGCAAGGTGCGCTGCGACAGGTGCAGGGCCTGGGCCAGGGCCTCGCGCTTGGGCTCGCCCTGCGGCAGGATGCGGCACAGCACCTGGCGCACGCGGTGGGTGACCCGGCTTCCCGTGAAACGCGCCAGGTATTCGCCGGCAAAGCGGTCATGCAGGATGGCCATGGCTTCGTTGGCGGTGGGCAGCGGTGCCTCCATGTCGGCGCGCTCGAATACCAGCGCATCGTGCGGCGCACCGAACACCAGCGGCGAGTGGAACGCCACCTTGTACGGTTCGATGTCCTTTGGTTGCGGCCCCTGCACCAGCACCCGGCGTGGTTGCAGCTGCCGACCGCTGAGCCAGCTGCACAGCGCCAGCGCGCACGCCAGCGACGCCTCGGCACTGTGCCGGGTTGGCGGCAGATGGTCGCCGTGCACGGTCAGGATCAGCGAATAGCCTTCGGGGCCGAGGACGAAGCTGAGGTCGGAGCTTTCGGCGATGATGCGCTGATAACGCACCAGTCGCTCGAAGCCTTCGGCCAACGTGCGGCTGGACATCAACGCATAACCCACCACATGGAACGACGCCGGGCGCACCACCCGCGCCATGTTCAGGCCAATGGCCTCGTTGCCCGAAAGTTCCACCGCCAGTTGCCACAACCGGGTCATGGAGTCCTGGGGGAAGCGCGCGTCGGGGTCGTCGAGGGCGGCGAAATCCAGCCCCAGCTGCTTGAACATGGCCTGGCAGTCCAGCCCTTCCAGTTCGAGTGCCTTCACGATTCCTGACGCCCAGCTCGCTGACGTGGTTCTTTCGCTCATGACAGGCATCTTGCTGACCGCTCCTGCGGTAAACCCCAAGGATATTCAATTGGCGCCTATTGTCACTGATAGGCCTCGCCAGTCACTCTAGACTCGAATCAGGCTCCACGCCGTGCATCTTGTCCAGAAGTATTAATCCCGGAGCACTGCCATGAACCGCACAGCGCAATTTCGCAGTTTCGCCGAGTTCTATCCCTACTACCTGGGGGAACACAGCAACCCCACCTGCCGCCGCCTGCACTTTGTCGGCACCAGCCTGGTGATCGCCCTGCTGGCGTATACAATCGGCAGTGGCAAATGGTTGCTGCTACTGGCCTTGCCCGTGTTCGGCTACGGCTTTGCCTGGGTCGGGCATTTCTTTTTCGAAAAGAATCGGCCAGCGACCTTTACCCATCCGTTGTACAGCCTGATCGGGGATTTCGTGATGTTCAGGGATATCCTGCTGGGCAAGATCAGCCTGTAGATTTTTTGGGGCCGCCTTGCAGCCCCCTGGGGCCTCGAACCCTACGCCGGTTCACGTACCGCCGCCGCTGCCTGCGCTTCACGCGCCTGTGCATCTGCCAACCGGTACAACTCGATCGTGCCATCCCAATGCTCGATCAGTGCCGTGCACGATTCCACCCAATCCCCGCAATTGAGGTACTCCACCTCCCCCACCTGGCGAATCTCGGCATGGTGGATATGCCCACACACCACCCCATGAAAACCGCGACGGGTGCATTCGTGGGCAATCGCATTCTCGAAGTCGCTGATGAAGTTCACCGCGCCTTTGACCTTGTGCTTCAGGTACGCCGACAGGGACCAATAGCCGTATCCATAGCGGGCGCGCCAGTGGTTGAGCCAGCGATTGAGCACCAGGGTGAACTCGTAGGCACGGTCACCCAGAAATGCCAGCCAGCGGTGGTAACGGGTAATCACATCGAACTGGTCGCCATGGATCACCAGCAGTCGGCGGCCATCGGCAGTCAGGTGCTCGGCCTCGTCCACCAACTGGATGTTGCCAAGGATCAGCCTGGAATAACGGCGCAGGAATTCGTCATGGTTGCCGGTGACGTAGATCACCTCGGTGCCCCGCTTGCTCATGGTCAGCAACCGGCGGATCACGTTGGTATGGGCTTGCGGCCAGTAGATGCCACCGCGCAGCTTCCAGCCATCGATGATATCGCCCACCAGGTAGATGCGGTCGGCCTGGTAACCCTTGAGGAACTGCGACAGGTGTTCGGCCTGGCAGTCGCGGGTACCCAGATGCACATCGGAGATCCACAGGGTACGCACGCGTTGCTTGCGCGAGGGACGGGACAGTTCGGCATGGGTCATGGGCAGGCTCCGGCGCAGTTTGCTGGAGCCTGGCAGGCGCGGATGACAGCGCGGTGGCAAAACCGTTACGAGTGATGGGTTGCAGGGAATGAGGCACAATGCGCTTCTGCCCTGCGAGGACGACGCTACCCATGACCGCCGGCCCGATCCTCTCGCTGCGCCACTACCGCGACAGCCTGATCGCACACAGCCACGAACACCCGCAACTGGTGTTCGGCCTGCGCGGCCGCCTGGATTTCGAGGTGCAGGGGCATGGCGCCGGGATCGATCGACAGGGGTTGATCGTGGTACCGGCGGGTGCCCATCACACCTGCGCCAGCGATGGCGGTAGCGATTGCCTGGTGCTGGATGTACCAGGAGACCTCTGGTTGCGCGAGCAACTGGGCGAACATGCCGATGCCAGCCGCCGTTTGCTCGACCGCCCCGGCGCCCTGGGCCTGGATGAGCGCCAGCAGCAGCTGGTGGATTGGCTGGCGGCCAGCCCCATGCACGATCCGCTGATTGCCCGGCAAGGGGCAGCACTGCTGCTGGCCAGCCTCAACCCTGCGGCGGCCGCCAGCGTCAGCGCCAGCCAGCGCCTGCCCTATGCTGCCTTCGATGCGCATATCGAGCAGCAGGCTGCCTACCCGCTGCAAGTGGCTGACCTGGCGCGCATCGCCGGGTTGTCCAGTGCCCGCCTGCATGCGCGCTTTACTGCGGAGTGCGGGATGACGCCGATGGACTACATTCGCCAGCGGCGCTTGCTCAAGGCGCGGCGCCTGGTGGTGCAGACCTTGCTACCGATGGGCGAAATTGCCGCGCAGGTGGGGTACAGCTCGCAGAGTGCGTTTTCGGCGGCGATGTTGCGGGCGTTCGGGTGTACGCCGCTTGCGTTGCGACGAGAGTCTGGCGACAAGGCACATTAGTCTGGCGACAGAATGCATTCTCCCGAGCCTATACACTGAGCCTGTACCGGCCCTTTCGCGGGCGCGCCCGCTCCCACAGGTGTTGCACCGTTTTCAACACCTGTGCAGTACCTGTGGGAGCGGGCATGCCCGCGAAGAGGCCGGCATAGTCAGCACAGATCTTGAGCAAGGACCCCCCATGAACCACCGCACTGCCCTCGGCGCCCTGCACATTGGCGCGCTGTTCTTCGGCCTCACCGGCGTCTTCGGCAAACTGGCCGCCAGTGCCAGCCCGGTGATCATCGTCTTCGGCCGCGCCGCCTTCGCCGTGCTCGCCCTGGCCCTGTTCGCCAGCCTGGCCGGGCCGGGCTGGCAACGGCTGAGCGGTCAGGACGCCCGCCGTCTGCTGCTCGGCGGCGTGCTGCTGGCCGGCCACTGGGTCAGCTTCTTCATTGCGGTAAAGGTCGCCGGCGTGGCCATCGCCACCCTCGGCTTCGCCAGCTTCCCGGCCTTTACCGTGATCCTCGAAGGCCTGCTGTTCCGCGAACGCATCCGTCGCAACGAGGCATTGCTGGTATTGCTGGTCAGTATCGGCCTGGTCCTGGTCACGCCGGCCTTCGACCTGGCCAGTGAAGCCACCGGTGGCCTGCTGTGGTCATTGCTGTCGGGGTTGCTGTTCTCCCTGCTGTCACTCACCAACCGCGCTGGCTCCGGGCGCCTGCCCGCGGTGCAGGCGGCGCTGTGGCAGAACCTGGTGGTGGGGCTGTGCCTGCTGCCGTTCGCGGCACCGGGCCTGGCTGGCGTAGCCACCATGGACTGGCTGTGGATCGCCCTGCTCGGCATCTTCTGCACCGGCGTGGCACACAGCCTGTTCGTCGCCAGCCTGTCGGTGATCAAGGCGCGCACCGCCGCCGTGGTATTCGGCATGGAGCCGGTCTACGGCATCGCCGTGGCCTGGGCGGTGTTCGCCGAAACCCCGACCCTGCGCATGCTGCTGGGGGGCGCACTGATCATTTTCGCCATCGTGCTGTCCAGCCGCCTGGCCGCCGAGCAACCGCCCAGGCAGCGGCCATTGGCCGAGGGCGCCTGATTCAGCGGTCGTTGTGGCCAAGGTCACGCTGTGGGTCGATCTGGTCGCGTACCCGCTGCTTCAGCACCTTGGCCTCGGGGAAACCACCGTCGGCCTTGCGTTCCCAAATCTGCACGCCATCGCAGGTGATGCGGAAGATACCGCCGGTGCCAGGCTCCAGCGCCACTCGGCCAAGGTCGTCGGTGAAGGTGCTGAGCAGTTCCTGGGCCAGCCAGGCGGCACGCAGCAGCCATTGGCACTAGGTGCAGTACGTGATGACGATTTCCGGTTTGCTGTCGGCCATGGTGAGGCATCTCCAGGTGAGGGGCCGCTTATACTAGCGGTCTTTAGCCCACGGTTTGAGACTCACGATGCGCCGTTTGCTGTTCTGTTTGCTGTTCACCCTCACCGCCCTCACGGCATTCGCCGCCGAACCGGCCAGGCCCAAGGTTGGCCTGGTGCTGTCTGGCGGCGCGGCCCGCGGCCTGGCCCACATCGGTGTGCTCAAGGCCCTGGAGGAACAGGGTGTGCGCATCGACGCGATCGCCGGCACCAGCATGGGCGCGGTGGTCGGCGGCCTGTATGCCTCGGGCTATAGTGTCGAAGAGCTGGAAAAGCTCGCCACCACCCTCGACTGGCAACAGGCGCTGTCCGATGCCCCGCCGCGCAAGGATGTACCGTTCCGGCGCAAGCAGGATGACCGCGATTTCCTGGTCAAGCAGAAGCTCAGCTTTCGCGACGACGGCAGCCTGGGCCTGCCGCTGGGGGTGATCCAGGGCCAGAACCTGGCACTGCTGCTGGAAAGCAAGCTGGCGCATACCGCCGACACCCGTGACTTCGACAAGCTGCCGATCCCCTTCCGCGCAGTGGCCACCGACATTGCCAGTGGCGAAAAGGTGGTGTTCCGCCGTGGCCACCTGCCTCAGGTGATCCGCGCCAGCATGTCGATCCCGGCGGTGTTCGCCCCGGTCGAGCTGGACGGCCGGCTGCTGGTGGACGGCGGCATGGTCGACAACATCCCGGTGGACGTCGCCCGCGAAATGGGGGTGGACCTTGCCATCGTGGTCGACATCGGCACCCCGCTGCGTGACCGCAAGCAGCTGGCCACGGTGGTCGACGTGCTCAACCAGTCGATCACCCTGATGACCCGGCGCAATTCGGAAGAACAACTGGCCAGCCTGCACCGAGACGACATCCTCATCCAGCCGCCGCTGAGCGCCTTCGGCGTCACCGATTTTGGCCGCGCCCGGGAAATGATCGATGCCGGCTACCGCGCCACCCGCCTGCTCGACCCGCGCCTGGTCGCCCTGCGCAGGTCTGAAGGCGACAGCAGCCTGGCCGTGGCCCGTTCGCCGCGCCAGCGCACACCGGTAATCACCGCAATCAGGATCGAGAACGACTCCAAGGTCAGCGACGAGGTCATCCGCTCGTATATCCGTCAGCCGATCGATGCCCCGCTGGAGCTCGGCCGCCTGCAGACCGATATGGGCACGCTGTATGGCCTGGACTATTTCGACCGGGTGCAGTACCGCGTGGTGCACAAGGGTGACGACAACACCCTTGTGATCAACGCCCGGGGCCGTCGTGGCGGCACCGACTACCTGCGCCTGGGCCTGAACCTGTCGGACGACCTGCGCGGCGACAGCGCCTTCAACCTGGGCGCCAGCTACAGAGTCAACGGCATCAACAGCCTCGGCGCCGAATGGCTGACCCGTGGCCAGATCGGCGACCAGCAGGAGTTGTACAGCGAGTTCTACCAGCCGCTGGACGTAGGTTCGCGTTATTTCATCGCGCCGTACCTGGCCTTCGGCTCACAGAACATCGAAGCCACCCTGGACAACGACCCGGTGGCAGAGTACCGCCTGGAGCGTTACGGCTTTGGCCTGAACGTAGGGCGGCAGATCGGCACCAACGGTGAAGTGCGCCTGGGCGTGGGCAAGGCCTGGGGCGAGGCCGAGGTGCGCATCGGCGCCCAGGACCTGCCCAAGGTCAGTTTCAATGAAGGTTTCTACGAGCTGAAGTACTCGTTCGACACGCTCGACAACGTGTACTTCCCGCACCGCGGCGAAGATATCGGCCTGACCTTGCGCAAGTATGACCGGTCGCTGGATTCTGACCAGGATTACCGGCAGTGGATGTTCAACCTGGACAAGGCCATCAGCAGCGGGCCGAACACCTTCGTGCTGGGCGGGCGCTACGGGCGCACGCTGGACGATACCGAAGTGGTGACGTCGAGCTTCGTCATGGGCGGCGCGCGGGAGCTGTCAGGCTTCCGCCAGGACTCGGTGTCGGGGCAGAACGTGAGCCTGATGCGCATGGTCTACTACCGCCGCCTGACGCCACGGGCCTACGTGCCGCTGGACTTCCCGCTGTACATCGGCGGGTCGCTGGAGCGTGGGCGGGCGTGGAACAACGACAACGAGTTCGACAGTGGCTACATCAATGCGGCGAGCATCTTCCTGGGGCTGGAGACGCCGCTGGGGCCGTTGAACCTGAGCTACGGGGCGAACAGTGCGCATGAGCAGGCGGTGTACCTGAACCTGGGGCATACCTTCTGAATATTGGGGCCGCCTTGCGGCCCTTCGCGGGCACGCCCGCTCCCTCAGAGTCCAGCGATCACTTGTGGGAGCGGGCATGCCCGCGAAGGGCTGCAAGGCAGCCCCAATGGCCCCTCAGGATTTCTCGAGGTTGGCCAGAATCCTGGCATGCACCCGCATGCAGACCTGCAGGTCCGCCTCGTCCACCCCGGTGAACAGCTCCACCCGCAGTTGATTGGCAATGGTCTCGATCTGGTCGATCAGCGGCTTGGCCGGTGGGCACAGCACGATCTTCTTCGCCCGCCGGTCCTCCAGCACCGCCTGCCGGCGCACCAGCCCCTGCCCTTCCAGGCTATCAAGCAGGCGCGCAAGGGTCGGGCCTTCAACACCCACGCTCTGGGCCAGCTCACGCTGGGTCGGGGCCTCTTCGAAACGGGCCAGGTGCAGCAACACCAGCCAGCGCGCCTGGGACAGGTTGAGCCCGGCCAGGCGCCGGTCCAGCTCGGCACGCCACCCCCGGGACATCTGGGCCAGCTGCATGCCGAAGCGGTGTTGGTTGTCGGTCAGGGGCATAAGCAACTCATTGAACAGATCTAATTATTAGGCAGCTAACCATGGCCCGTCCCACGAGGCAAGGCTCGGGCACACTGGAATGTTCGATAATCGTGAAAAAACATGACGAAGGTCAGCAGATGGCAGGTCTGCGCGATCCTGTCGCCACTCACAGTTCAAACTCGGCCGCCAGCGCCGCACGCACGCAGTACAGCACGCCCTCCGGCACCCGTGCCCCGAACAGCGGCGCAATCGCCGACACCGGTGGCAGCTCGCCCTCGCCATCGAGGAAGGCATCCTGCACTTCCATCAACAGGTCTTCCGGCAGGTCCAGGGCCTGCTCCAGACTCAGCTCCTGACGGCCCAGCGCCTCGGCCAGCAAGCTGTAGACGTTTTTCTCGCTGCAGTTCAGCTGGCCAGCGATCTGCGCCGGGGTCATACCGGCGCGGGCCAGGCTGACCAGTTCGTGGCGCAGGTCGAGCACCACTTTCGGTGCGTCGTCGGTGCCACCGCTGTTGTTCAGCACCTCGAGGAAGGCCTGGCCATAACGCTCCAGCTTGCGCGCGCCCACGCCACTGACCTGGGCCATGTCGCTGAGGCTGACCGGCTGGCTGCGCAACATCTCCAGCAACGTCGAGTCGGGGAAGATGACGTAGGGCGGCACACTGTGCTCCTCGGCCAGCTTGCGCCGCAGGGTACGCAGCGCTTCCCAAAGCTCGCGCTCTTCGGCACGCACCAGCTGGCTGGCCGGGCTGCCGCCACTGGAGGACGAGGTTTTGGCAGTGGTTTGCGGTTTGAGGTCACGGCGCAACTGCAAGGTCACTTCGCCACGCAGCAGCGGCCGGCAGCTGTCGGACAGGCGCAGGCCACCGTAGCCTTCCAGGTCGATGTCGACCAGGCCGCGCGCCACCAGCTGGCGGAACAGCGAGCGCCATTCGACCTCGGCCAGGCCTTTGCCGACGCCAAACACCGAGAGTTTCTCGTGGCCGAAATTGCGCACCTTGTCGGTGTCCTTGCCCAGCAGCACGTCGACCAGGTGCCCGACGCCGTAGCGCTGGCCGGTGCGGAACACCGCCGACAGTGCCTGGCGGGCAGGCTCGGTGGCGTCCCATGTCTGCACCTGGTCGACACAATTGTCACAGTGCCCGCATGGTTGCTCGAGGGTTTCGTCGAAATACGCCAGCAGCGACTGGCGGCGGCAGCGGGTTTCTTCGCACAGGGCCAGCATGGCGTCGAGCTTGTGCTGCTCGATGCGCTTGTGGCGCTCGTCACCTTCGGAGTTCTGCAGCATCTGCTTGAGCATGACCATGTCCTGCAGCCCGTAGGCCATCCAGGCATCGGACGGTAGCCCGTCACGGCCGGCACGGCCGGTCTCCTGGTAGTACGCCTCGAGCGACTTGGGCAGGTCAAGGTGGGCGACAAAGCGCACGTTGGGCTTGTCGATACCCATGCCGAAGGCGATGGTGGCGACCATGATCAGCCCTTCCTCGTTGAGGAAGCGGTGCTGGTTGGCCGCGCGCGTCTCGGCAGCCAGGCCGGCGTGATACGGCAGCGCCGGGAAGCCCTGGTCGCAAAGGAAGGCGGCGGTCTCGTCGACTTTCTTGCGTGACAGGCAATAGACGATGCCGGCGTTGCCGCGGCGCTCGCCGAGGAAGGCCATCAGTTGCTTGCGCGGCGCCTCCTTGGGCACGATGCGGTAGAAGATGTTGGGCCGGTCGAAACTCGACAGGAAGCGCTCGGCGCCTTGCAGGTGCAGGCGCTGGACGATTTCTTCACGGGTGCGCATGTCGGCGGTGGCGGTCAGTGCGATGCGCGGCACATGCGGGAACAGCTCGGCCAGCTGGCCCAGTTGCAGGTATTCGGGGCGGAAATCATGGCCCCATTGCGACACGCAGTGGGCCTCGTCGATGGCGAACAGCGCGATATCCAGGTCGCGCAGGAAGTCGAGCATGCGCGGCTGCACCAGGCGCTCCGGCGCCAGGTACAGCATCTTCACTTCGCCACGGCGCAGGCGCCCGGCCAGGTCACGCTGCTGCTCCGGCGTCAGCGTGGAGTTCAGCGCGGCAGCCGGCACCCCCAGCTCGTCGAGGGTAGCGACCTGGTCGTCCATCAGCGCGATCAGTGGCGAGACCACCACCGTCAGGCCCGGGCGTAACAGCCCCGGCACCTGGAAACACAACGACTTGCCGCCGCCGGTGGGCATCAGCACCAGGGCATCGCCGCCATTGGCCACGCAGTCGATGATCGCTGCCTGACGCCCGCGGAAACTGTCGTAGCCGAAGACGTCCTTGAGAACGCGCTGAGCCTGTTCGAGCATGTGCAACTCCACAAATCGCCGTACCATCCTGGATACAGGCTGGACGAAAAACCCGCCCCGCACACGCCAAATGCGTAAGCGGTTTTTGCCAGGCAGCCGGCAAAACCTGCCCCTGGATGAAAAATCGCGGAGTATACCGCAGCGCTGCCCCGCGCAGGGCACCGCGACGATAGACGTTCCCTTTGCCCCGCCGTCGCCGCAAGGTGCTAGAATTCGTTATCGTTTATTCCCCAAGGTAGCCCTGTAATGTCCTTCGCCGAGCAACTGACCCGCCTGCAAGCCTTCCTCGACGCCGACGAGCTGCACGAAGAAGCGCTGGACTATGTCGCCGCCCACGGCTACCTCACCGCCCTGTCGATCAATGCCGAGGAAGTGCCCGAGCGCGAATGGATCGACGCCTTGTTCGCCGAAGAACCGCACTACGCCAGCGACGCTCAGCGCACCGAGATCGAAGCCACCCTGGTGGCGCTCAAAGCGCATATCGCCCGTCAGTTGGCCAGTGACGACGAGTTCGAGCTGCCGTGCGACCTGGACCTGACCGACGAGCCGGACGATTCCGACCTGCGCGGCTGGTGCATCGGCTTCATGGAAGGCGTATTCCTGCGTGAAGAGGCCTGGTTCGAGAACGCCGAGGAAGAAGTCAGCGAGATGCTGTTGCCGATCATGGTTGGCTCGGGCCTGTTCGACGAGCAGCCGGAGTTCGCCGATATCGCCAGCAACGCCAACCTGCAGGACGACATGATCGTGCAGATCCCGGAAGCGCTGACTGCCCTGTTCCTGCTGCTGCACGCCCCTGACGAAAAGCCGGCGCTGCTCAAGCCACGCCACCACTAAGTTGCTTGTGCGCTACCTGCTGCTGGCCACCGGCTGGCTCAGCGTCGCGTTGGGGGTGTTGGGGATTTTCCTGCCGGTGCTGCCCACCACTCCGTTCCTGCTATTGGCGGCGGCCTGCTTTGCCCGCAGCTCGCCGCGCTTTCACCACTGGCTGGTCCATCACCCGAAGCTCGGGCCATGGATCCGCGACTACCTCAGTGGTGAAGGCATCCCCCTCAAGGGCAAGGTCTATGCTGTCGGCCTGATGTGGGCCAGCATCGGCCTGTCGTGCTATCTGGTACCGCTGTTCTGGGCCCGCACCTTCATGTTGACCAGCGCCGTGCTGGTAAGCCTGTATATCCTCAGCCGGAAAACCTTGCACAGGTCAAAGTGACAATATTTTGTCGCCAAATATCAATATCGCCTAACTGATACTTCTCTTATCCGAAAGAATTCTGGAACCAGGCAAAAGCCTTGTATTCACGGGCTTTCACGGCCATCCATAGTGGTGCACTTGTGCAGTCCTGCGCAAACCAATTAGACAATATATGTCTTATATGGCAATTTGATATGAATAAATCTTCTTATCTATCGCATTGAATGTACTTAGCTGTGTTGTTAAAAACCTGCAACACTATACGCGATTAGTTTATCGTCATTTTTTTGGCGAACAGCAGGATAAATTCCAGGATCAGGGAGATGTACCATGCGCGTTTTGAACCCCATCACCAGTGCGTTACTGTTGGCCCTGGCGAGTGCCAACGTACAGGCGATGTCGATCACAGAGGCCGTCCAGAGCGCCGTGGACTACCATCCCCAAGTCAGCTCCAACCGCAACAGCAAGCTCTCGGCCGATGAAGACGTAAAGTTTGCGCGTGGTGGCTACTTCCCTTCCGTAGACCTGGTCGCAGGCTACGGCCGGCAACGTTCGGACAATAACAATACGCGCGGGGTAAACCCCGACGGTACGAGCAACCACAACAAGGAAACGCTCAACTACACCCAGTCCGAGCTGCGCCTGCGGCAGATGATTTTTGACGGCTTCAACACCTCGAACGAGGTGGGCCGCACCGAAGCGGTCTCCACTTCCCGCGCCTACTACACCCAGGCTGTCGCCCAGGATGTCGCCCTGCGTGCAACCGAGGTGTACCTGGAAGTGCTCAAGCGCCGTGAGCTGGTAGCCCTGGCCAGGAATAACCTGCAAGCCCACCTGCGCGTCAACGACCAGATCGGCCTGCGCAACGAGCGCGGTGTCGGCAGCACCGCCGACCTTGACCAGTCCCGCGCCCGTCGAGCCCTGGCGGAAAACAACCTGGACACCGCCGAAGTCGACCTGGCCGACGCCGAGGCCAACTTCTTCAGTGTCGTCGGCCGCATGCCGGACGAGCTGGAAAGCCCGCAGTCGATCAAGGTTGAAATGCCGGCCGATCTCGAACAGGCGCGTGAAGGCATGCGCCAGAACAATCCTTATATCAAGTCGGCCCAGGCTGACGTAAATGCCGCCGAGAAGCAGTACGAAGTGGCCAAGTCGACCTTCTATCCTCGCTTCGATGCCATCCTGGCCACAGGCGCCAACAACAACACCGGCGGCGAGAAAGGTCACAGCAACAACGACTGGCAAGCCGGCGTCGAGATGAACTACAACCTGTTCCGCGGCGGCAGCGACAAGGCTCGCCTGAACTCCGACGCACACAAGGTCAACCAGGCGCTGGACATCCGCAACAACGCCCTGCGTGAGCTGACCGAGAACCTGAGCCTGGCGTGGAACGCCATGAACAACGCCAGCAAGCAGCTGCCGACCGCGCGTGAATACGCCGAGACCACCAAGCGCGTGCGTGCGGCCTACCAGGACCAGTTCGGCCTGGGCCAGCGTACCCTGCTCGACCTGCTCGACAGTGAAAACGAGCTGTACAACGCCGACCGCCGCTACACCGAGGTGCGTTATACCGAGGAGTTCTCGCGCTACCGCGTGCTGGCGACCATGGGCGAGTTGCTGAGCAAGCAGCGTATTTCGCTGCCGCCGGAAGCGCTGGCTACTACCGAAGTGCGCACCGAGGCGCGCTTGCCTGACATGCGTTGATCAGGTTCGAGATGTTGGGGCCGCTTTGCGGCCCTTTCGCAGCACAAGGCTGCTCCTACAGGAAAGCGCGCAACATCTATAGGAGCAGCCTTGTGCTGCGAAAGGGCTGCAAAGCAGCCCCCCAGCGCCTACTCGCTGCCATGGTTGCGCTGGAACGTCTCCGCCCCCATGGCCCTGATCTGCCCCTCGATCAACGCCTCGAACGGTGCCAGCAGCGCATCGAAACAGGCCGGCTGCTCCAACGCGTTCAACGCCCCCACCACAGCCTCGATAGTCGATAACGCCCCCGCCTCCGGTGCCTTGCGCAAGCGGTAGCGTGAAGGCGCGACAGCCCCCAGCGTGACCCTCGGCAACGTATCCAGCAGCGGGTTCAGGTACAGCAGCTTGCGCGCCTTGCGCCAGGTGCCGTCGGGCACGATCAACAGCAAGGGTTTGTCGTCCGTCTCGCCATAGGCCAGCAATTCCTGGGCGTCATCGCCCGGGAACAGCAGGGCCGGCCGGTAACCCGGGGTCGCCAGCAATTCGCTCAGGTCATCGAACACCTCGCCTACCCGCAACTCGGCGTTGTTCAGGCCAAGGGCGGCCAGGCGGGCGGTGTTCAGGGCATGGGCGGTTTCACTGGGGTGCTGCAGCAGGATGACGCGGGTGCGGCTGTCGAGCGCGGGAATCAGTGGGCAGAGGCAATGGTCGAGCGGGCGCTGGCAACGCTCGCAGCGGGGTCTGGGCATGGGGTTCTCCTTGGCGGGAACAGTTTGCCACAGAACCGGGGCCAGCGATTTCAGCGGTTGAACCGCTCTGCCAGGCTATGCAGGTACTCCGCCATGCGTTCCAGGTCCTGGCTGATTTCCGCGCCCTGCCTGGCCTGCCCGGCACTCTGGTCGCACAGCTGGGCAATCCTCACGATCTGCTGGTTGATGTCTTCGGCCACATGGCTCTGCTGCTCCGACGCCGTCGCCATCTGCTGGCTCATGCCGGTGATGCGGCTGACCGCCTGGGCAATCCCGCTCAACGCGGCCTGCACTGCTTCGACACTGTGCACACTATCCCGCGAGATCTGCTCACCACGGTTTGCCGTACTGACCGCTCGCTCTGCCCCGGCGCGCAACGAAGCAATGATGTGGTGGATTTCTTCGGTCGAGGCGCGCGTGCGCTGGGCCAGCGAACGCACTTCATCCGCCACCACGGCAAATCCGCGCCCCTGTTCGCCGGCGCGTGCCGCTTCAATCGCAGCATTGAGCGCCAGCAGGTTGGTCTGCTCGGCAATCGAAGTGATCACATCGACCACGCTGCCGATCGACTGGGTCTGCTCGGCCAAGGCGTTCACCGCCTGGCCGATGTCATTGACGGCATCGCTCATGCTGCCCATGGCTTTCAGGCTCTGCAGAGCCAGCTCACTGCCCTGCTGTGCCAGCTGATCGGCATCTCCCGCTGCATGCGCCGTACTTTGCACATTGTGGGTAACCTCCTGGATGGTCGCCGCCATCTGCGCAATCGCGGTGGCGGACTGGTCGGTCTCGTTGCGCTGACGGTCGAGCATCTGTGCCTGGGCATCGGACAACCCGGACGACTGCGCAGCCCGCGACTTCACCCCGACCCCGGCATCCACCAGCCGGGTCAAGGCCGTTTGCAGGCGTGCTTCCTCGCTGAGGATGGCCAGGTCGAGCTGGCCTTGCAGGCCCGGGTTATCGCTATAGGTCAGCGCCACCAGCGGGCTGGTGAAAGCCTTGGGATGCTCGGCCAGCGTGCGGCGGATGCCCTGGTTCTGCCGGTGCTCGACCAGATACCAGGCCAGCAGCAGGCTGGCCATCAGTACCCCGAGTGCCGCGTAAGGCGGTAGCCACAGGTAGCCCGCTGCCGACAGCAGGCCCGCGCCGATCAATGGCCAACCGTGACCCAGGCCATGCCCCAGGCGGGCCGCCCATGGCACCGGCGCTCGGCCGGCCCGCAAGCGTGCGTACAACGCCTCGGCGCGGCGGATCTGCTCGCGTGTGGGCACCGACCGCACCGACTCGTAGCCACTGATGCGGCCCTGCTCGTAGATGGCCGTGACATAGGCGCTGACCCAGTAGTAATCGCCGTTCTTAGCCCGGTTCTTGACTACACCCATCCACGGTTTGCCCTGCTTGATGGTTTCCCACATGTGGCCGAACACCGCCGGCGGCATGTCCGGGTGGCGCACCAGGTTGTGGGGTTGACCGACCAGTTCGTCGTAGGTGAACCCGCTGATCGCCACGAAGGCGTCGTTGCAATAGGTGATGCGGCTGTTGAGGTCGGTGGTGGAAATCAGGCGCTGATCGTTGGGAAAGGTTCTTTCGTGCTCAGTGACGGGCAAATTCATGCGCATCTTGGGCAATCCTTGCAGGATTAAGGGGAGGTGGTGAGCAGCACACGCTGATTTGATATATAGCAGGACGCCATTATGTTGTCGGTCAGCGGCGACAACAATTTAACCGGCGCCGACGAAATACAGCATGTGCCGGACTTCAGCCCACGTTGAGCTGGCTTTTCAGCAAATCGCGGAAGGTCTGGATCAACGGTTCGCGGCTGCGCCCGCGGCGAATGATCAGCGAGAACGGTGCCTGGTAGCCGAAGGTCGACGGCGACAGCACGCGCAAGTCGCCCTTGTCGACCCAGGCCTGGGCATAGTGCTCGGGCAGGTAGCCGATGTAGGCCCCGGAAAGAATCAGGATCAACTGCGCCTCCATGCTCTCCACGGTCGCGGCACTGTGCTTGAAGCCGTGCCGGGCCAGCTCGGCCTGGCTCCAGTAGCCACGCCCGACCATGCGCTGCTGGGTCACCACTGGCTCGGGAATGCGCCGTTCGGCATACAGCGGGTGGCGGCTGCTGCAGTACAGCCAGTGCTGCTCACGGTACAGCGGCTGATAAAGCAGCCCGCTCATGCGCGAGGAAAACGCGCCGATGGCCAGGTCCAGGCGGTTGTCCTGCACGCCCAGCTGCAGCTCGTATGGGCTGGACACCGACAGGTGCAGGTGCACCGCCGGGTGTTCCTGGCTGTAGGCGCCAATGGCTTCGGCCAGCGGCAAGGCCCGGTCACCGACCGTGGAGTCGATCACCCCCAGGTTGAGGGTGCCGCGCAACTCGCCCTTGAGGGCGGCGGCGTACTGTTCGAAACCGTCCAGCTCGGCCAGCAGGCGCAGGGTTTCCTGGTGAAACAGCTCGCCCTTGCTGGTCAGGCTGAAACCGCCACGGCCACGGTGACACAGCACGATACCCAGGGCGCCTTCGAGCTGGCTCATGTAGGTGCTGATGGCCGAGGTCGACAGGTTCAGCTCGCGCTGGGCGTTGGCGAACCCCTGGTGGCGCACCACGCTGACGAAGATGCGCAGCAGTTTCAGGTCGGGCAAGGTCGAGGCCATGGTGCAACAGTTCCGCAAGGGTATTTGCGCGCAGTCTAACCGCTCTGCCGCCTTTAGTTCAGAAATTCCTGAACTAAGTATTTGCCGGTAGCGATTTTTCCCCGGCACTACCTTCAGCAGACTTGGCCGAAATGTCCCTGCCCGCCGGCAAGACCCTACCTGCAAGGCGCGCGGCGGCACAGGTTCGAACAAACAGAACAATCGACCGACTGATGAGGCCCACCGTGGACAAGATCCTCCACCAACCACTGGGCGGCAACGAAATGCCGCGTTTCGGCGGCATCGCCACCATGCTCCGTCTCCCCCACCTGCAAAGTGCCCAGGGCCTGGACGCCGCCTTCATCGGCGTGCCACTGGATATCGGCACCTCGCTGCGCTCCGGCACCCGCTTCGGCCCGCGGCAGATCCGCGCCGAATCGGTGATGATCCGCCCGTACAACATGGCCACCGGGGCGGCACCGTTCGACTCGCTGTCGGTGGCCGACATCGGTGACGTGGCAATCAACACCTTCAATCTGCTGGACGCCGTGCGCATCATCGAAGAAGCGTATGACGAGATCCTCGAGCACAACATCATCCCGCTGACCCTGGGTGGCGACCACACCATCACCCTGCCGATCCTGCGCGCGCTGCACAAGAAGCACGGCAAGATCGGCCTGGTGCACATCGATGCCCATGCCGACGTCAACGACCACATGTTCGGCGAGAAGATCGCCCACGGCACCACCTTCCGCCGCGCCGTGGAAGAAGGCCTGCTCGATTGCGAGCGCGTGGTGCAGATCGGCCTGCGCGCACAGGGCTACACCGCCGATGACTTCAACTGGAGCCGCCGCCAGGGCTTCCGCGTGGTCCAGGCCGAAGAGTGCTGGCACAAGTCGCTGGCACCGCTGATGGCCGAAGTACGGGAAAAGGTCGGCGGCGGCCCGGTGTACCTGTCGTTCGACATCGACGGCATCGACCCTGCCTGGGCGCCAGGCACCGGCACCCCGGAAATCGGCGGCTTGACCACCATCCAGGCGATGGAGATCATTCGCGGCTGCCACGGCCTGGACCTGATCGGCTGTGACCTCGTCGAAGTCTCCCCGCCTTACGACACCACCGGCAACACCTCGCTGCTCGGTGCCAACCTGCTGTTCGAAATGCTTTGCGTGCTTCCAGGCGTAGTACGTCGGTAAACGACGGCCCGTTGCAGGAGCGCTCGCAGTACTTGCTACACCCCGGCAGGAGCCATATGGGAGGGCCACTGAGGCCCGCCAACAACACGACAAGACCGCCGGGCGCCGTGAACCCGCCCGCGTGGTCGATCTCGCCATAATAAAGATAATCGGGAGACCCCCAATGGCCTTGGACATCATTGTTGTAATGATCTATACCGCCGGCATGCTCGGGCTTGGCTGGTATGGCATGCGGCGCGCGAAAACCCATGAAGACTACCTGGTGGCCGGGCGCAACCTCGGCCCTGTCCTGTACATGGGCACCATGGCCACCACCGTGCTCGGTGGCGCCTCCACCGTCGGCACCGTGCGCCTGGGCTACGTCCACGGCATCTCTGGCTTCTGGCTATGCGCAGCCCTGGGCCTGGGCATCATCGCCCTCAACCTGTTCCTGGCCAAACCCTTGCTGCGCCTGCGCATCTTCACCGTGACGCAGGTGCTGGAGCAGCGCTACAACCCGACCGCACGCCAGGCCAGCGCCGTGATCATGCTGGCCTACGCACTGATGATCGGCGTCACCTCGACCCTGGCCATGGCCACCGTATTGCAAGTGCTGCTGGACCTACCGTTCTGGGCCTCGCTGCTGCTGGGTGGGGGTGTGGTAGTGCTGTACTCGACCATTGGCGGCATGTGGTCGCTGACCCTGACCGATATCGTCCAGTTCGTGATCAAGACCGTCGGCCTGATGTTCATCCTCCTGCCAGTGTGCCTGTACAAGGCCGGTGGCTGGGACACCCTGGTAGCCAAGCTGCCGGCGGCCAGCTTCCAGCTGACCACGATTGGCTGGGACACCATCATCACCTACTTCCTGATCTACTTCTTCGGCATCCTCATCGGCCAGGACATCTGGCAGCGGGTGTTCACTGCCCGTGACGAGAAGGTCTGCCAGCGTGCCGGCACCACCGCCGGTGTGTACTGCGTACTGTACGGCCTGGCCTGCGCCACGATCGGCATGGCTGCGCACGTGCTCATGCCTGACCTGGCCAACCCGAACAATGCCTTTGCCGAGATGATCAAGACCACCCTGCCCGATGGCATCCGTGGCCTGCTGATGGCAGCGGCACTGGCCGCCATGATGTCCACCGCCAGTGCCGGCCTGCTGGCTGCGTCCACCACCCTGACCGAAGACCTGTTGCCGAAGCTGCGTGGCGGCAAACAGTCGAGCCTGGGCGTCAGCCGCCTGTTCACCCTGCTCACCGGGCTGGTGGTGCTGGGCATTGCGCTGATGGTGAACGATGTGATCAACGCCCTGACGCTGGCCTACAACCTGCTGGTCGGCGGCATGCTGATCCCGCTGATCGGTGCCATCTTCTGGAAGCGCGCTACCACCTCCGGGGCTATCGCCAGCATGTCGCTGGGCTTTGCGACCGCGTTGCTTTTCATGTTCAAGGATGGGCTGGAGGCCAATACGCCGATCTACTACAGCCTGGTGGTTGGCCTGGTGAGCTTTGTGGTGGTGAGCCTGGTGTCGCGTAAACCGGCGGCGGCGGTGAAGCTGGCCTGATAGTTCTCGGGCGCCTGTACCGGCCTCTTCGCGGGCTTGCCCGCTCCCACAGGGACTCCACAGGTCCTGAGATTTGTGGGGTACCTGTGGGAGCGGGCAAGCCCGCGAAGAGGCCGGTACAGGCAACAGATTTTCATCAGGCACAAAAAGGCCGCTGCACCCACCCAGGTGCAGCGGCCTTTGTATTTATCAGCGACGACGCGGTTGGCGTTTGCGCTGCTCTTCGTCAGTCGGGATCGGCACCGGCTGCAAGGGTGGTGGAATCAGCCCCAAGGCGACAGCCAGGTCGTGGAGCCAGTTGGACAGTGGTTTATTCATAATGCCCCCTTGACGGGTCAGC
Organism: Pseudomonas sp. B19(2017); assembly: GCF_002113165.1. Classification (NCBI taxonomy): domain Bacteria; kingdom Pseudomonadati; phylum Pseudomonadota; class Gammaproteobacteria; order Pseudomonadales; family Pseudomonadaceae; genus Pseudomonas; species Pseudomonas sp. B19(2017). Next base: position 241,356 of record NZ_NEJR01000006.1, on the reverse strand, counting down.
CTCACGGCAATTCAATCCTGCGATGTTTCATACAGATCATAGCCCTATGTCCTGCATTACGCATGCCTCTACACCTACAGATACGGGCCATTTTGATACGGATCAAGCCGTAGCGGCGCATTCCGACGACTGGTTAATCGTTTCGCTTTGTTGCAGGTCGATCCAGGCCTGCAAATTCGCCCCGCGCATGCCTTGGCGCCACATCAACCAGGTGACCGCCTGATCGAACGGCGTCTGCAGCTGGTGTACCCGTACCCGGTCGCGCCCGGGCAGGCTGTCAAGCATCGACCGGGCCATCATCGCCACCCCCGCGCCGGCGATCACGCAGGCCAGCATGCTCTGGTACGACTCGATCTCCATCACCCGGCCCATGGGCGTATGGGCATGGGCATACCAGGCTTCCAGGCGCATGCGGTACGAGCAGCCCTGACGGAAGGTGAACACCGCCTTGCCCGCTACGTCCTTTGCTGTGTGCACTGCAGGGTGCTCGGGACTGGTGATCAGTACCAGTTCCTCCTCGCACAACGGCACGCCATCCAGCCCGGCCAGGCTCGGCGGCCCGTCCACCAGGGCCGCGTCCAGGCGGTGGTTGAGCAGGCCTTCCAACAGTTCGCCACTGGGCGCCGCGCGCACCTGCAGGTTCACCGCCGGGTAGGCCTGGTGATAGCGTGCCAGCAATCCCGGCAAATGGGTCGCCGCTGTGCTGTACATGGTCCCCAGCACGAAATCCCCGGCCGGTTGGCCACCTCGCACCGCGGCCAGCGCCTCGTCGCGCAAGGCTGACATGCGGTTGGCGTAGTCCAGCAGCACCTTGCCCGCCGGCGACAGCTGCAGGCGCTGGCGCTCGCGCAGGAACAGCTCGACACCCAGTTGCTCCTCGAGCTGGCGCAAGCGCGTCGACAGGTTCGACGGCACCCGGTGCAGGCGCTCTGCGGCACGGGTGACCGACCCCTCCTCGGCCACGGCCTGGAAGATACGCAGTTGGCTGAATTCCACGACATTCTCCAAAACAGAACAACTTGATCATCATTATTCAATTTTATTGAAAAACAAACCACCCTAACCTGCCACCCATCGCTTACATCCGCGCAGGAGACTTGCCATGTCGCCCCTCATTCAACTGCTGGCCAGCGCCGTGGCGCTGATGATGGCCATGGGCATCGGCCGTTTCGCCCTTACCCCGCAGCTGCCGCAATTGATCGCCGAAGGCCAGTTCGACCTGACGGTCGCCGGGCTGGTGGCGGCGGCCAACTACCTGGGTTATTTCATCGGCGCCGTCGACGCCATGTTCGCCCGCTCACCGGGTCAGGTGCGCCTGCGCCTGCATGGCGGGCTTTGGCTGTGCGTGCTGCTGACCTTGGCCTCATGGGCCGCCGACGGGTTCTGGAGCCACCTGTTGCTGCGCTTCGGCACCGGCGTGGCCAGCGCCTGGGTGCTGGTGATGATCACCAGCCTCAGCCAGCAGGTGGCCAATGCCCTCAATCGCCAACGCTTGGGTGCCCTGGTGTTCGCCGGGCCAGGGCTGGGTATTGCGCTGACCGGCTTGCTGGCTCTGGTTGCGCATTTGTGGGGGTTGGGCTCGGCAGCACTGTGGCTGATCTATGCCGTGGCCGCGCTGGTGATGCTGCTGGCGGTCTGCCCCTGGTTGCCGCGCGCGCTGCAAGCTGCAACGGCGCCCTCCGCTGCAAGCCAAGGCCCGAGCCGCAGTGTCGGCATCGGCCGCCTGGGGCTGGTCTATGCGTTGTACGGAATCGGTTACATCCTGCCGGCCACCTTCCTGTCGCAGATGGCCAACCAGCAGTTCCGCGGGCAATGGCAGGCCGACCTGTTCTGGCCGGCGTTCGGCCTGGCGGCGGCGCTGGGGGTGCTGCTGGTGAGCCTGCGACGTGGCGGCCGCACCTCGACCTGGCTCACTGCCACGCTGTGGCTGCAGGGGCTGGGTGTGCTGGCCTGCCTGATGGGCGGGGGTGTCGGGCTGGCGTTGGGTGTGGTGCTGTGTGGCGGGCCGTTCCTGGCTTGCATGCAGCTGGTGATGCAACGTTCGCGGGAGCTGGCACCGCATGCCACGCAGCGCAATGCCGGGCTGCTGACGGCCTGCTTTGCCCTGGGGCAGTTGAGCGGACCATTGCTGGCGGCGGTCAGCAGCCATTTCAGCGGCGGGCTGCAGCCGGCGCTGATGGTGGCGGCGGGTGGGTTGGTGGTGGCTGGCGGGTTGGTGCTGATGGCCGGCTCGGCACAGCAGGGCAGCGCCTGTCAGGCCAAGGCTGCATCCTGAATTGTGGTTGCCTGTGCTGGCTTCTTCGCGGGCTCGCCCGCTCCCACAGGGGCCGCACAATCTTCAAGACCTGTGCAGTACCTGTGGGAGCGGGCAAGCCCGCGAAAAGGCCGGTACAAGTTATCGATCACCCCACAATCCGCCGCAACTGCTGCTTCACCCAAGGTTCGGCACTCACCAGGACCACCCCCAGCAGCACCATCAACGCGCCAACCACAAAGTTCAGGCTCAGCGGCTCATCCAGCAACAACACGCCAAAGGTCACCCCGAACAGCGGGGTGATGAAGGAAAACACCGCCAGGTTCGACGCCAGATATTTGCGCAGCAACCAGAACCAGGTCAGGTAGCTGATGAACGACACCACAATCCCTTGGAACAGCACGCTCCCCATCGCCAACGGTGTAAACACCACCGCGCCGATCTGCCCGCTGAGCAAGGCAATCAGCAGCAGCCCGGCAAAGCCTACCGCCAGCTGATAGAACAGGGTCAGGGTCGCTGGCGCTTCCGACAGCCGCGAGCAACGCACCACCACCGTGGTCGCGCCCCAGGCCAGCCCGGCGATCACGCCAAAGGCATCGCCCAGCAGGGTACGGCCATCCATGTGCTCGAACGACATACCGCCGGCAAACGCCATGGCAATGCCGCCGAAGGCCAGCAGAATCCCCAGCCATTGCAGCAGCCGCAGGCGTTCGCTGGGCAACCTGAAATGCAGGCCCAACGCGGTGAACACCGGCGCGGTATAGAGAAACACCGACATGTGTGCCGCCGAGGTCAGCTTCAGCCCCTCGGCAATGAACAGGAATTCCACGCCGAACAGCCCGCCTGCCACCACGCCGGCGCGCCAGGTGCTACCCACCTGCTCCCAGCCACCCCGCCAGCACAGCATCAAGCCCACCAGCACGGCGGCGATGCCGTTGCGCAAGGCCGCCTGCATCACCGGCGCAATATCGATGGCGGCCGTCTTGATCAACACCTGCTGGCAACCCCAGATCAGGCATAGCCCCAGCATCACCTGGAAGGCAAAGGCATCGGGGTTCTTGCGGACCGCACTCATGGGCGGGCCTCGGCGTTGGTCATCGGCATGGGCGAAGGCTCGGCAGTGTTCATGAACTACCGATTATCGGGTTTTCAGGGCCGCACTTGCCAGCCTCAAAACGACCTCAGGCGATCTGTGCCTTCGCCGACACCTGCTCGAAGGTGGTTTCGTCCAGCGCATCCTCCTGTTCATCCAGCACCTGGCGCGGGTGCTCGAAGCCGGGAATGCTGCTGTCGATCAGGCTCATCAGCCGCGAACCACGCTCGGTGAGCACAAAGTTCTCACCATTGCCGCCATCCTCTTCGGGCCGGGTTTCGATGAAACCCCGCTCGAACAACAGCCTTTCGTATTCGCAGGCGCGGGTTTTCAGGTGGTCCAGGTCGCCCACCGGCTCACCTTTGGCGGCCAGTGCCGCAGCGTGCTGCTCGGCATAGGGGCGTGGCGTGAAGCTGCGACCGGCGCCGTTCTGCACTTCGTGCAGCAAGCGTTCGATCAGGTCCCAGTCGTAGGCGATGCTCATGGCTACGGGCTCCTGCTGTGGACGGAAGGGGTACACAGGTTGGGACCTGTCGGTGAGCCGTGGTGTTCCGAAAGATCTCGGCACGGTGACACGCCACGCGCTGAAGCCGCAGGTACCGCAACAGGCAGAAACCATTTGCTGCCTATCCATCTGTAGTTTATAAACTACATTAACCCGATGAAAAAACAGGCTGGCAGCACATTTGTCATTCTGCTTTGCGGCGGCGACAAAGGCACCCAACAGCGCGACATCAAGGCAGCCCACCAGATTCTGCGTTCGTGGAGGATGCAAAATGACTGAAACCTTCTCTGAGTTCGACCCCGCCCAGTACCTCACTACCCCTGAAGCGATCGCGCAGTTCATGACCGACGCACTCGAGACGGGGGATGCCAGCTATGTCGCCAAGGCTGTTGGCTTGGTGGCACGTGCAAAAGGCATGAGCGAGCTGGCTAAAGAAACCGGTCTGTCGCGCGAGCAGCTCTATCGGTCTTTCAGTGAGCATGGCAACCCGACTCTGAAATCGTTCCTGACTGTGATGAAGGCGCTGGGCATAGACATGACGGCGCGGCCACACCTCGCTGGCTGATAAACGGGCAAGCCCGTTCGATGCCTTCAATTGGCGCCACTGGGGCTGCCGCGCAGCCCATCTGAAAATGTCAGCGCTGTCTCTGCTGAGCTTGCATGTACTGGCGCAGCAACTGATTGATCCGGGTCTGGTAGCCGCTACCCTGCTCTTTGAACCAGGCGAGCACATCGGAATCCAGGCGAATGGTCACCGTCTGCTTGGCTGGAACTCGCAGCTCGGCCTCGCGGAAGAATTTTTCATCCAGTTCAGGAATATCCGAGGTATCAATAGCCTGGTCGTCCTGCCTAGCCAGGCGACTCCAGTCAGTTTTCGATGCTTTGGTCATAATGTTTGGCCTCCCATCTGGTGGCTTTGCGTGCAGAAATGATGCGAATGACATCACCCTGCCTTTCCGTGTACACGACCACGCCGATCAAACACTTCAGCCAGCCCAGGCAGACCCAGCGCTCCTCATCATGGTCCGGATTGTCATCACGGCGAATCAACATCGGGTGATTGAACATATCCGGAACATCGCTGAAGTCGATGCCGTGCTTGCGGATGTTTATCTGGTTCTTGCCATCGTCCCATTCAAAGAACATGGGACGCTCCGTATTTACATCTGTACATACGATACCTCCTGATCCAGGCCAAGGCTAGGGGGCGATCGCATGACCTTCAATAGCGTCAGGATGCTTTGGGAAAAGGATTACAGCCGGAAGCGGAAACGGACTAGCCAACCGGCTAGCAAGGCCCACCGGTCGAAGGCGCTGAACTAACAGCCAGGCACATGCCTCCACCGGGCATCACAACCGCCGGAGGTAGGAAGGATGAAACTGCTGCTGCCCATTGCCTGCGCCACTACCCTGTTCTGCGCCCTGCCCGCCTGGGCCTGTACACCGGAAGAAGCGACGCAGAAGCGCGAAGAGCTGGCGGGGCTGGTCACCCAGTTGACCGAGCAGAACCCGCAGAAGGCCAAGGAGATCAATGATGAGCTTCAGGGGATGGAGCTGGGGACGGCGAGCAAGGACTTGCCCGACAAATGCCAATTGATCGACAAGCGGATCAAGGAGTTGAGACAGGCGGAGAAAAAGGCTGAATAGTTGTCGCCTGTGCTGGCCTCTTCGCGGGCACGCCCGCTCCCACAGGAACCCCACAGATTTCGAGGCCTGTGATATCCCTGTGGGAGCGGGCGAGCCCGCGAAGAAGCCAACAGCGCTATCGAGCCTTACTCAGCAGCAGGCTTGCGCTTCTTCAGCGGCGCCAGGCCGTCAGCGCTGGCCAGCGGTGCGTTGGCCTTCGGTTTGGCGGTTGGCTTGCGCTTGGCGGCTGCCTTCTTGTCACCGGTCTTCTTCTCGACCTTTTTCTTCTTGCTGCCAGCCGCCTTGCCGGAGGCCTTCACCTTCTTCGGCCCGCTGTAGGTGCCCTTCACTTCCTTGATCACCCGGCGCTCGAACTGCTGCTTGAGGTAGCGCTCGATGCTCGACATCAGGTTCCAGTCGGTGTGGGTGATCAGCGAGATCGCCAGGCCTTCGCCACCGGCACGGCCGGTACGGCCTACACGGTGCACGTACTCGTCACCGCTGCGCGGCATGTCGAAGTTGATCACCAGGTCCAGGCCATCGATGTCCAGGCCACGGGCCGCCACGTCGGTGGCCACCAGCACCTTGGAGCTGCCCTGCTTGAAGCGGTCCAGGGCCAGCTTGCGGTCCTTCTGGTCCTTCTCGCCGTGCAACACGAAGGCCTTCACATCCTTGGCCACCAAGTGGCCGTAGATGCGGTCGGCCAGGGCGCGGGTGTTGGTGAAGATGATCGCCTTGTCGAAGGTTTCGTTGGCCAGCAGCCACTGCACGATCTGCTCTTTGTGCTGGTCGTGGTCGGCGGTGATGATCTGCTGGCGGGTGCCTTCGGCCAGCTGCGAGACGCTGTTGAGCATCAGGTGCTCAGGGTCTTTAAGCACCTTGCCGATCATGTCGCGCAGGGCCGCACCACCAGTGGTGGCAGAGAACAGCAGGGTCTGCTGGCGATTCTCGCACTCCTTGCACAGGCGCTCCATGTCTTCGGCGAAGCCCATGTCGAGCATGCGGTCGGCTTCGTCGAGGATCAGCACCTGCACGTGGGACAGGTCGAGGTTGCCGGCATTGAGCTGCTCGAGCAGGCGGCCCGGGGTGCCGATCAGCACGTCCGGCACCTTGCGCAGCATGGCGGCCTGTTCCTTGAAGTCTTCACCACCGGTGACCAGGCCCGACTTGATGTAGGTGAACTGCGAGAACAGCTGTACCTGCTTGAGGGTCTGCTGGGCCAGTTCACGGGTCGGCAGCAAGATCAGCGCGCGGATCTCGACACGGCGTTCGCGCAGGTCGACCAGGCGGTTGAGCAACGGCAGCACGAAGGCTGCGGTCTTGCCGCTGCCGGTCTGGGCGGTCACGCGCAGGTCACGCCCTTGCAGGGCCAGGGGGATGGCCGCGGCCTGCACCGGGGTTGGCTCGACAAAGTTAAGCTCGGCCACGGCTTTAAGCAGGCGTTCGTGCAGGGCGAATTGGGAGAACACGGAGGTAACCTCAGGCAAGTGCGGGAAAATTCAGTTGCATAGGGTAACGTTTTCTGCCGCCTTAGCCGAATTTCTTTTGGCAACTTTGTCGCCATCCGCGCTCTAATAGCGCTTCGTTTGGCAACAAAGACTGTACGCAAGCCCATGGATATCCAACGAATCTGGCGTGACTCACTCGACCTGTGGGGCACCCTTGACCAACATCCGATGCTGCACGCGGCCATCGGCCTGGCGGTGCTGCTGCTGGTTTCTCTGGTCATCGGCCGCCTGGCACGCTTCCTGGTGCTGCATGGCGCCCGCCTGCTGGCCCGCCAGCCAGCGCTGAAGTGGCTGGATGACCTGCGCAACAACAAGGTGTTCCACCGCCTGGCGCAGACCACGCCGTCACTGGTGCTGCAGTTCGGCCTGAAGCTGGTACCCGAGCTGTCCGACACCGCCCAGCACTTCCTTGGCAATGTCGCCCTGGCCTTTACCCTGCTGTTCATGACCATGGCGCTGTCGTGCCTGCTGGATGCCCTGCTCGACATCTATGCCCGCACCGAACACGCCCGCACCCGCTCGATCAAGGGCTACGTGCAGCTGGCAAAGATGATGCTGTGGATCTTCGCCTCCATCGTCATCGTCGCCACCCTGATCGACCGCTCGCCCCTGTTGCTGCTTTCCGGTCTGGGTGCCATGTCGGCAGTGCTGCTGTTGGTGTACAAGGACACCTTGCTGTCGTTCGTCGCCAGCGTGCAGCTGACCAGCAACGACATGCTGCACGTGGGCGACTGGATCGAAATGCCCCAGGTGGGCGCCGATGGCGATGTGGTGGACATCACCCTGCACACGGTGAAAGTGCAGAACTTCGACAAGACCATCGTCTCCATCCCCACCTGGCGCCTGATGAGCGAGTCATTCCGCAACTATCGCGGCATGCAGCAGTCCGGTGGCCGGCGGATCAAGCGCAGCCTGTTCATCGATGCCGCCGGGGTGCGCTTTCTCACCCGCGAAGAAGAGCAGCGCCTGAGCCAGGTGCACTTGCTGGCCGACTACCTGGCCGGCAAGCGCCAGGAGCTGCAGCGCTGGAACGAGGCTATGGGACCGGTGGCCGAGCTGTCGGCCAACCGCCGCAAGCTGACCAACATCGGTACCTTCCGCGCCTTTGCCCTGGCCTATCTGAAAAACCACCCCAACGTGCACCCGAACATGACCTGTATGGTGCGGCAGATGCAGACCACCGCCGAGGGCGTGCCGCTGGAGATCTACTGCTTTACCACCACCACCGTTTGGGCCGATTACGAGCGGATTCAGGGGGATATTTTCGACTACTTGCTGGCGGTGTTGCCGGAGTTTGGCTTGAGCCTGTATCAGCAGCCGAGTGGCAACGACATGCGGGTAGGGTTGAGCGGGCGTGTAGCGCAAGAGCCTGTGCCGCGCCGGCTGGAAGACATGAGCGAGGCTTGAGATTGCCGGGGCTGCTTCGCAGCCCATCGGCGCGGTTTGTCGCCACGACAAGCCAGCTCCCGCAGAGGTCACGCAGATCGTGAGATCTTCGTTGTACCTGTGGGAGATTGCCCAACCCTTTGGGCTGCGCTGTCGCACAGGGAACAATGTTCGAAAGCGTGTCACCTTCCCTTGTGGGAGCGGGCGTGCCCGCGAAGCAGACGACGCGGTGTATGGCCCTGGCTTCGCCGGTGTTCGCGGCGGTTCGAGGCCTCGACACACCCGCTCCCACAGAGCTCTGCTAAATCAATGGTTTATGTGTTGTTCTATGAGACCTGGCTTGCCGGCAATGGGCCGCAAAGCGGCCCCAAATTGCTTGATTGACAGGCATCACGCCTGAGGGTGGTGTTCAAGGGGTTTTCATCATGCCCAGTTCAGCATCATCCATGAGCGCCTTGGCCAAGGCACAGAGGTAGTGCGAAGCCCAGATTAGCTGGGGTTTGTCTTCCATCAAGCCGTCCAGGGTCATATCTCGCGCGTAGCCCATCAGCTCCGAAGCTTGTTCCCGGGCGCTCTGGCAAGGGATGCCGGCTTCGATGCGGAACAGAGGATGGGTCTGGTTTTCACCTTGGTAGAAGGTGGTTTTGCCGACGGTGAATTTGGTTTCTTCTGTAGACATTGTTCAATCTCCCCGAAATCTCTAGTGCCTGGGCTGGCCCTATCGCCGGCAAGCCGAGCTCCCACAGAGGCAGCCCCAGGCGAATCATGATGCGGATTAATGCAGCGTCTGCGGATCTGCTGGTTTTTGGACCTGAGCCAGCGCTGATTCAAGCAACTTGCGGAGGGTCTCCAGCTCGTGCATTGACGCCATCATCAATACCGAGACGGGTGATCTCGGTTGCATCAAAACCGCTTGCTGAGCAACGGCTTCGGCGCATAGCGCGTAATCCGCGGCCATCAGCAGTGTGTCTTCCAGGGAGTGGAGTTTGCAGGGTGGATCGGGGACTATGTTCAGCATGGTGTAACCCTCAATTTGTGGTTGGGGACTACCGCCATTTGCTGTCAAACAAAGGGTGGCAGCTGTGCACGGGTTGACAGACCGGTCAAATTGAGAAACCCGGCGCACCCGAAGGCGCCCCACGCACAGCCGCCATTGAAGGCAAAGCTATGGATTGTAATTTGAGTCGGCCTGTCAAAGCCGGTCGTTGGATCGCAACGACTAGCCGAGACTAGTGGCCAACCTGGAACATCACAATGGCCCGCAGTATCTTTGGGAAATGCCCTACAAGAAAGGGGCAAAATCCGATTATTTCCCGTGAAGGGGTAACAATATGTAACTCCTACCTGAGCTAGTAAACTAACTGCGTTGGCCGAGAACTAGGATGATTCAAAGTGGCATTTCAGGCGCGGTCGGAGCTGCCAGCGAGCTCAATAAATTGCTGATGATGGAAATGCCAGATCCGCTTGGAGACACGAGCCAGTACGTAACGAGTACCCTCTTTGCCATGTCCCATCCTGGGAAGTCAGTTGCTCATTTCATGAGCAGTAGTCAGCCCCCTGTAAGTCGATCATCGCTCAGCTATTAGGCTACCGCGAGCCAGGGCTGATGCGAAGGAAGGTAGCACCGGGCCATATCCTTTCAAGCCGCATAAACCGAGCAAGAGGTTTCGCTGGAGGTAGCTAGCTGTGGATTGGCATTGGAAGCGCTCTCGGCTAACCGCATCAAGTCGTCTGTCGTAGAAGCGACACCAAGCGAAACGGCTGTAGTATCATTCTGGCACTACGCAGCCATCCAGAAGGGATTCAGATGCAAAAGCTATTCGAAGGTATCACCTGGAGTGACTGCCTCACCGTCAAAACTGATTGGGTCGAGAACTTTTTCCATCGGATCCCTGAGGTCTTGGATCTAAAAGTCCGGGCACATGCGTTGTCCCTGAAATTTTCAGGGAATCGCCAAGAAAGCCTCGCCTTAGCAAAATATGTCGGGAACAGAATCGAGCATTATGTGTTTGATAAAAACGAACTGGATGAATACAGAGCCAGAGACGAAAACCCGTTCCCTATGGCATCTAGCTTTTTTGCAAACACCGACCCAGTGTTCGACGGAAAGTACGGCGAACTAATACTTTATTTACTAGTGGAAGCTATTTTTGAAACTCCGATGGTATGCCATAAGCTAAGCTTGCTCACCAACGTAAAAGATCAAGTAAAAGGCGGCGATGGAATATTTTTTGGAAACAGGCACAACAACATATCTATATTAATCGGCGAATCTAAAATATACCAAGAGCTGGGCGGAGCAATTGGCAGTTCATTAGACTCAATCGACAGATTCAACCAAAACTACCTACCAAGCTCACTAGACCATGAGCTTTTCATCGCCCGTTCCAATATTTCAAAAAACTTCACTCTTGACCAAGCGAGGGCTTTACTTAAAGCATTTCGCCCTGGAACAGAAGAATACCAAGCCTGCAACAAAATATTCCCCATCCTCCTCATTTACGACGACAATAAAATTGACAGCATTGAGGAGGAAGCGACCAACAAAGATCACGCAGAAGAGCTTATTGCCGAGTGGATTAAAGAGCATGCCGCAGGAGCGGTCAAGAGCATAAGAGCTAGACTAGACAAAAAACCAGAATTACGAAAACTATTTCTCGAATTTTTCCTCATCCCAATGAGCAGCGTTGAAGTTTTTAAAAAGACCTTATTCAAACAAATTCACGGAATTGAATTCAAAGAGCCACCTAAGGATCCAAAGCCTAAGAAAGCAGCTAGGAAGACCAGCCAATGAACAGGGATTCTGAAACCCTCCCCCTTGAGGCGTCTAGGGATGAGGACTTCGTAGAGACTTATGACAAGCTGCTGAAGCATCTATTCCTCAGCAAGCAGGCCGGACCGCAGGAAGGGATTCTGATCTCACCTCAAAAACTTCAGCATGCTACATGGCTTGCCTCTATAATTTCTCTTAGCAAGTCTGAAACTCTGAAAAATCTTGCCAACTCGTTTGGGGCGTTATTACATCTTTACTCCCCCAACAACCCCACATATCAGCGCGCCTGCTACATTATCCAGTCCAGATCTGGAAATCTGCTTTCAAGCAGACATATACCCAATATTTTTGAACATGGTCAGTATCTGAATAGCTTCGGCGCTTTACTAGACCTTGAGCTAGGCGCTACGAGGGGGCGATTGACCCACAAACTGGAAGGCGCTGGAGAATTTGTATTCACAGACTACCAAGCGAGGCTATGGTCGGCGATCCAAAGCGGGTCTAACGTTGCCATTTCCGCACCTACATCTGCCGGCAAGTCATTCATAATCCGGCGATACATTGTTGAAAAACTGAGAGCCAAACCTGAAACCGCAATATTTGTAGTTCCGACCAAAGCGCTGATCAACCAGGTCAGCATGGACTTCAAGTCAGACCTAAAAGACAACGCCCACGTATACACAACATACCGCCCACAGGAAGAGGATGATAAATCCATCATTTACGTCCTGACTCCAGAGCGATGCAACAAACTCCTGCAAGACAAAACGACAAGACCACCTTCAATCATTTTCATTGACGAAGTACACAACCTTGAAGCAGAAGGTCGTGGCATGGTGTTTGAAAACTGTCTTTATGGCCTTGTCGCTCGATTCGCTAACAGCCAATTTATCTTTGCCGGCCCCTTTATTGAAGACATCGTCACCCCATTGAAAGAGCTTTCGGGGCTAGATCTCATTGATGAGACAACAGTAGCCAGCCCAGTATTCCAGATTAGAGCTGCCGTCACATTCCTTCCTAGGACTTCAACAGCCGAGTATCGTATTTTTAGCCAGACTGGTAACATCATATCAGGCACGACCGTCTTGAACAAGAAGCTATATTCAAAGGCGAAGGGCAAGAAAGGTGAGGCAATTTCAACCTTCTTGCAAAATCTTAAGCAGGACGAAAGCTGCATCATATTCGCACCACGTAAGTCCACCGCAGAAAGTTGGGCGCTTGAACTGCCACCCTCCAGCAAGGCTAATGTTGAGCAAACCGAGGCAATCGGTGAGCTCATCGACTTTCTGGCGGAAGAGATCCACCCCGATTACTCTCTGATCAGGACCCTGAGAAACGGCGTGGCATTTCACCACGCAGGACTTCCTGACATCGCTAGGATTGAGATCGAAGAGCTTTATTCACAAGAGGCAATAACTAATCTGGTTTGCACCTCTACACTCCTACAAGGCGTCAACCTTCCTGCTGACAAGCTTATTGTTATCAATCCAAAAAATGATACAACTCCACTCACGCCGTTTGAGTTCAAAAATCTGATTGGCCGCGCCGGGCGCATTAGCACGAACCTCTACGGCGAAGTTTATTGCCTGGAAGTCAAAGACGAAGAATGGGGGGAGGAAAAGCTCACCAATGAAGAAAAAAGCAAAATCAAGCCCAATACCACTTCAATCTTGCAGGAGCATACGGACACTTTAATCCGCCTGGCCACAGCAACTCGTGGCGAGATAGTCGAGGACTTGGAGGGCAGCAAGCTTTACACCACAATTTGCTATCTCAGACACTTGTTCGTCTCCGACCAAAAGCACTTTGATCGCCTACTAGATACGTCGAGAATAAATCCGCAGCACCGAACCCTACTTGAAGAGAAACTCTCTGGAATCAAAGATCAGCTTTCGATTCCCTTAGAGCTTCTTCGCCAGAACCCATACGTAGATCCGCTACTTCAAAATCAGCTCTACCTGAAAATCCATGCAGATCCATATGCATGGATCCCCACAAGCTTCCCCAACTCTCGACGTTCAACAACACCCACGGGAGAAATTGACTTCGAAGACCTGAATTTCTATGAGCAATTCGATAACATCGCCCGTAGGCTCGACTCAATCTTTCATATAGAGGCCGAGATAAATTCAAAATGGGGCGACTACATTGGTATCCGCCCATTGATCTATGATGCTTTCCAGTGGATGTCCGGAAAACCACATCGATACTTCATTGATAAGTTTCTAGTAAAGCTTACTGCAAACCATGACAACCCCGACAAAGATGATAGCTCGGATGGTAGCACTAAAACTCGAAGCGTAGACAGGGCAGCCAGCCACGTAACAAAGAATATTAGCAGCAACATCACATTCAAACTTGTCAAATACTTTTCTCTTTGGTCAGACATAACCAAGGCATGCCTACCAGAGTCAGAACATGAGCAGCATGCATATGCTCTGAGTTTACCCTCAATGATAGAACTCGGCAGTTACGACCCAAGAGTTCTAGAGCTAATGTCACTTGGCATAAATAGAAGCATTGCGCTCAAGCTACGCAAGGATCTGCCAACGAACGTAGAAAACGTTGAGGCCTGGCTACAAAAATACAATACTGCCGGGCTATCCCCCCTCCTCCGTAGATACCTCGAGCGCTCGGGGCTCACCCAAAGACACGAGCGGGAAGCATACTGACCTCTATGATGGAGCTGGACCACCAGCTCCATTAACCATTGAACACATTATACACCTACATTAATAAATCACCTTGAATGTCTTCGTTTTGGCTTGCACTTGATACTACAGCGCCACTCACTATTGAAAGAAACGACTCCTTTGAGGCCAGAGCAGCGTCCAGTAGATTTTGCTTATACAAAGAAACAAACAAGGCAATAGAATATGCTTGGCAATTAATAGATTTCTCTGGATTAAATTCAATATCAGTAAACGCTGAGTACGAAAGAATTTCATCAATGACATCTGGCGACTGCTTTTTCAATGCATTGATATACAGCCAATCATAAAAAGCCGTGCGCGGCTCCAGCTCCCAATCCGCGCCGTAAAAACTAAACCTCACCAACCTACCAGAGCTTTTTATTCTTTCATCGAGTTTTGCCTCTCGAGATGTCTTCGCAAATAAATCTTTAAAGGGGCCACCTCTCTCAAAGACCTTACTCCCCTGAAAGGCACACTCTACACTCATAGTGAAGTTTTGCTTTAAAGTGGTAAAGCTTAAGTTGAAAGCACTCAGTGCTACACCCAGCTTCTCCTTGGACTTACTTGAAACCTCCAGTATCTCACCGATAGTTGGCATAGCTTCCTTAGCAGCAGCGTGCAGCGAGTCAATCGATCGCTGCTTCTGAGCCACGGACATGCCAGGGAACCACTTGAAATCTACGGAGTTAGTCCGAGCGAGGGTTTCAGCCCCTGGCGTAGGGATGAAAACTGGTCTGAATGCCATCATTACTACCTTACGAATGAGCGCGCGGCAAAAAAACCGCTGCCAGAGCCCTGGATCAACAGTTTACGATCTCCACAGCGAGCTGCATGGAGGTTCCGAGCACTCTGGGTTTGAAAAGCCACCCCTGTGATCAGGTTCGGCTCAATATCATCGAAGACTAGCACCTCAGCTTGAGGATCAGTAGGGTCGAACTTTTTCAGCCTTTGCTCCTGACGTGTCCCTAGGCCATCAATCTCGTCGAACATGCCCTGGAAAGCGGTCAGCGTCTGCAGATTCGCAACGGTTTGCTGGGCCATCTCGTTTGTCGCAGCGTTGCGCTGACAAAACCCGCAATCCTTGGTCCAAAGCACGGACTCATCAATGCCAAGCACCACCCATTCAGTGTTTGGCTGCAGACGATACTTGTAAAACATGTGGTAGTTTGGAAATGCGATGGACAGCGAGGTGCCATCGAGGTGCCCGTCGAGGCGAAGCCCATCATTGATCACTGGCTGATTACACAGCGCCCCATGCTTGCTGACAGGGCGGAGACCATGCTGAAGAATCGAAGGGAGGTTTTCGAGCCGGGTGAAATGCACCAAGTAGGGAATCTCGCGTGCCTGACTGTAAGCTTGAATTTCGGATTTGGACATATGGGTACCTAATGAATTGCATGAGATACTCTGAGCCTAGTCAAGCGAAGCGGAATATGACGGCGAAATGCCAGCATATGTGTAAGCAAATGCTTCGTCCCCAATTCATTTACAATACGCAGTCCAGAGCTCATCGACCTGCGTTGTGAAACTCTGGCTCATCATCTCCCGCCGCATGCCCCAGCTTGGATCGACTGGCACGCTCGCCAGCCGCATCGTCCCTCTACCCCGCCTGGTGTTCATAGCATCAAGCACCCCCATGAGCTTTTCGCTCGTCAGCGGCTGAGGAACCGTAAATAGGTCACCAGTTAGCTAGTTGTGCTGAGTGAGTTCGAGGAGCAGCACCTCCGCCTTGCTGTAGCGGAAGCCCTCCCGGTAGACCGCTCCACACCCTCGGCTGCGCTGATCGCATCAAGACCGCCGTGGATGCCCGTACCGACGACAGTTTCGTGATCATGGCGCGTACCTGCGCCCCCCCGATTGGAATGGTGGCTGCATTTCCGCTCCCAGCCTCTACTTGTGCAGCAAGCTCATGCCTTTTGCCTGAAATCGAAAGTTCTGAAGTACTTTTGATCAATCTGTTGCCTCAGCAGGGATCGGTCTGAGCATGTTGGTTCTGCAGGAGCAGCTAGGAGAAGGTATGTCGCTTCGGCGTTGAATAGTCACGGCTCCCTACTGAGCACAACAATGACGACCATTTCTCCGGACTGGATCATCCCTTCCGCAATTCCATTCGAGCACCCTAAGGCGAAGACAACTTAGGTCGTGGGGAGAGCTGCCCCCGTTCTGAATCCGAGGTTTCGCTCAAGAATCGGGAAGGTTTGGGCTAAATTGCCCAGCAGATTTTCAGCTACCGGATGGACTGCTGGCAAAACAGCAAGGTTGAAATAGTACCCGTGGGCAGCTTGGATTGAATCCAGCAGTAGCTGCGAGAGGTGAACCGGCGAGTGGCTAGGGCTTGGCCTCTTCGCTGCTGAGCGTTGCGCATGCGCTGCCTGAGCCACCGTGACATGCTATGTATAGGAGCTATCCATTTTGGTCTCAAAAAATCATGACAGATGGTTTTTAGGGGCTAGCCCGGTTTCATTGGCTGGAATGCTGTCCGAATTCTTAGAAGCTCACCATTAGAGGGTTTCGACAAGACCATCATCTCCGTCTCCACCTGGCGTCTGATGAGCGAGCACTGGCCTACCTGAAGAACCACCCCAATGTGCACGGCGCCAGTGCCAACCCCGCGCCGCCTTGAGGAAATGAACGAGGTCTGAGCTTACCGGGGCTGCTTTGCAGCCCCTCTCCGTCTCAAGGCCGCGTCAGGGGTGCGCATTCATGGTTGTCGAAAGCTGCTTGCTATCACGCCCATGGACCATGCAATACAGCGCACCGGCCAGAATCAACCCCATCGCCCAACTGATATCCGCCCCCAGCCACTCGGCCACGAAGCCCGTGTAGAACGACAGCTTCATGAACGGGATGGTACCGATGATCGACACGGCGTACACACTCAGGCTTCGACGATTGAAGCATCCATAAGGCCCCTTGGCGTCATACAGCGCCCCCACATCATAGTGGCCACGGCACACCCAGTAGTAATCCACCAGGTTGATCGCGCTCCAGGGGATCAACAGGTACAACTGGCCGATCAGTATGTCGGCAAAGAACGTATCGAAATTGTATTGGGTAGCGATGGCGATCACCGTTGCCGCTGCGGTCAGCCCAGCCATTACTAGGGCTTTGGCAGTCGCGGTCACGCGCCGGATGGTCTTGAAGGCGCCAAAGATCGTGACCGACGACATGTATGCGCTGTACAGGCACAACACGTTGTACTGGATCACCCCCAGCGCTATCACTGCCAGCGCCAAAGGCGCCCACGGGCCGAACAACGCGGCAATGGCTGTGGCCGGGTCATGCCCCAGTGCCGACGGCAATGCCACTGCCACCAGCGCGCCCAGTGCCATCATGGCGAAGGAGCCCAGCGCACAACCGCAATAAGTGGCCCAGAACGTGGCGCGCGGGTTGACGTTGGCCGGGAGGTAGCGCGAGTAATCGGCCACATAGGGGCCATAGCCCAGCGTCCACGAGGCCGATTGGGCCACGATCAAGTTGAACGCGGTGAACGAAAAGCCGGTACTCACCGCCGTCGTGGTTGCCATGTCGCCGGGGTGCAGCAGGATCAACACCAGGGCGCCAGCAAAAACCAGCGTGGACAACAGACTCATCCACGCGCCCAGGCGGTGGATCAGTTCGTAGCCGACAAAGCCGATGACAAAGGTCAGCAAGCCAACCACCACAATGGCCTGGTCATCGCTCATGGGCACCAGCGCCTGCAGGGCATTGCGCATCAGCACACCGCTGGCGGCGAGGAACAGGACTGCGGCCGTGACCATCACCAGCAAAGGCAGCGCCGCCCCATGGACACCGAATTGCGCCCGGCTCTGGATCATCTGTGGCACGCCCAGGTGCGGCCCCTGGGCAGAGTGCGCGGCCATGAACACGGTGCCGATCAGGTTGCCGACCAACAGGGCCAGCAAGGTCCAGCCCAGGCTTAGTCCGGACGCCACGCCCAGGGTACCGACCATCAGGGCGGTTATCTGGAAGTTGGAGCTGAACCAGATGGTGAACAATCGTTTCGGCGTGCCATAACGCTCAGCGTGTGGGACGAATTCGATACTTCGCGTTTCTAGCTTCACGCCGGTCTCCCGATATTATTTTCATGATTATCGGGTAGGTACCGGCGGGATTTGGGTTCAGTAACGAACGCGTCATAGCTGGCTGCGCCATGGCTTGCTTGAAACCGTCAGGGTGCCCAGGCGGCTCATCCACACCGACGCCAGGATCACCGCCCCGCCGATGAACAGCCTGCCCAGTGGCTCGTCCTGGTTCCAGATCAGCAAATTGAGCAGCAACCCTACCGGCACGTGCAGGTTGTTCATCACCGCCAGCGTAGCGCCGGAAACCAGGCACGCGCCCTTGTTCCACCAGTACAGCCCCAACGCTGTCGGGCACAGGCCCAGGAACAGCAATACCAGCCACTGCACGTTGGTGGTCGGCAGGTGCTGGGCGTTGCCGAACAGCAGGAACGCCGGCAACACCACGAGCAAGGCGCCGAGGTAGAAGTAGCCAAAGCGCTTGTAGTGCGGCAGGTCGCTGGGGTGGCGGGCGACCAGGTGGCGGTACAGCACCTGGCCGGCGGCATAGGTGAAGTTGGCCAGTTGCAGCAGCAGGAAGCCGATGAAGAACTCGCCACTGATGGTGTCGAAGCGGATTACCGCAGCACCGGCCACCGCCACCAGCGCTGCCACCAGGGCCCAGGGGTTGAAGCGCCGGTTCAAGGCGTCTTCGATCAGCGTCACGTGCAAAGGCGTGAGAATGGTGAACAGCAGCACCTCCGGCACAGTGAGCACGCGAAAGCTCAGGTACAGGCAGACGTAGGTGATGCCGTACTGCAGCGCACCGATCAGCAGCATCGCGCGCATGAAGCGCGGCTCGACCTGGCGCCAGCGGGTCAGCGGCAGGAATACCAGGCCAGCCAGCACCACGCGCGCGAGCACGGCAAAGTAGCTGTCGACGTGCCCGGCCAGGTATTCGCCGATCAGGCTGAAGGAAAACGCCTGGATCAGCGCAACGATAATCAGGTAGCCCATGGTTGCCTCTCGGGGATCAAGGCCGCGACCTTAGCGGGTTGCGGGGAATGAGTTCAACCATGAGGAATGTGGGGCTGTGCCGGCCTCTTCGCGGGTAAACCCGCCCCCACAGGGACACCACTGATCTCAGGTGCCGTGATATTCCTGTGGGAGCGGGTTTACCCGCGAAGAGGCCGGCACAGGCCCCCACAAAATTCACAGGCATAAAAAAGCCCGGCCATGCAGGCCGGGCAGGTACACCCAAAGGAGCAAAACCAGGTGTCAGGGTTGGGAATTCGCTAAGCCTCAGGCCACCGCCGCCAGCCTGGCCTTGGCCTGGTTGACGCCCTTCTCGTGGAAGTCAGGGCTCATGTTCAGGCCTTCGGCATGGATGAATTCGACATCGTGAATGCCGATGAAGGCCATGACCTGGCGCAGGTAGGGTTCCTGGTGGTCGCTGGTGGCGCCAGCATGGATGCCGCCACGGGCCGTCAGTACGATGGCGCGCTTGCCGGTCAGCAAGCCCTGCGGGCCGGTGGGGGTGTACTTGAAGGTGATGCCGGCACGCAGCACGTGGTCCAGCCAGGCCTTGAGGGTGCTGGGGATGGTGAAGTTGTACATTGGCGCAGCCATCACCAGGACGTCGGCAGCAAGCAATTCATCGGTCAGTTGGTTGGAGCGTGCCAGCGCTTCCAGTTCGGCAGCGCTGCGTTGTTCTTCAGGCTTCATCCAGCCACCCAGCAGGTTGGCGTCCAGGTGTGGCACCGGGGTCACGGCCAGGTCGCGCACGCTGATCTGATCGGCCGGGTGGGCAGCCTGCCATTGCTGGATGAAATCACGGGTCAGCTGACGGGAAACGGAATCCTGCTGGCGGGCGCTGCTTTCGATGATCAGTACGCGGGACATGGGGTGCCTCCATCGGCAAAAAGGGTTGCGATTCGATGGAGGTGAGATTACGGCTTGACCTATCGATAAAAAAGCGTAAAAAATGGGTTCAATCTATCGATTTATCAGCTTATTCTGCCGTGCAGTTCAAGGCGATCCGTAGTTTGATGATTTGCCGGTTGAACTTGGCGGTGACATCGACGCTTTTACCAGCCGGTACGTTCACCCGGCGCACCCGTGGTGCTTCCGGGCCGTTGCGGAAGGTCACCTTGCACGCGGCCGGCACCTGCCCATAGTTGTTCAGGGTGATGGCGCCTATGTCGTAGGCCGTGTCATAGGCGGTGTAGTCGAGCTTGACCCCGGTCAGTTCCTTCTCCACGTCGATGGGATACGCCATGGCCCCGAGGGGCAGGCACATCAGTATTGCCGCACAACATTTCTTCATGGGCCGCTCTCCTTGAAAGAGCGCAGCTTAGGACAACAGGAGCGAAAGATGAAAGCGCCGCGCGTAACCCTTGACCAGTGGCGAACCCTGCAGGCAGTGGTCGATCACGGCGGGTTTGCCCAGGCTGCCGAGGCACTGCACCGCTCGCAGTCATCGGTCAGCTACACCGTGGCGCGCATGCAGGAGCAACTGGGCGTGCCGCTGCTGCGCATCGACGGGCGCAAGGCGGTGCTCACCGAAGCCGGCAATGTTCTGTTGCGCCGCTCGCGCCACCTGGTCAAGCAGGCCAGCCAGCTCGAAGACCTCGCCCACCACATGGAGCAGGGCTGGGAGGCTGAGGTCCGCCTGGTGGTCGACGCCGCCTACCCCAGTGCCCGCCTGGTACGTGCCCTGGCCGCGTTCATGCCGCAAAGCCGCGGCTGCCGGGTGCGCCTGCGTGAAGAAGTGCTCTCTGGTGTCGAGGAAGTGATGCACGAAGGCATTGCCGACCTGGCCATCAGCAGCTACAGCATCGGTGGCTATCTGGGCGCTGAACTGAGCGCGGTGGAGTTCGTCGCCGTCGCCCACCCCGAACACAGCCTGCACCGCCTGGGCCGCGAACTGACCTTCCAGGACCTGGAAAGCCAGTTGCAGGTGGTGATCCGCGACTCCGGCCGCGCCCAGCCGCGCGATGTCGGCTGGCTGGGTGCCGAGCAGCGCTGGACCGTTGGCAGCCTGGGCACCGCCGCTACCTTCGTCAGCAGCGGCCTGGGCTTTGCCTGGCTGCCCCGCCACATGATCGAGCGCGAGCTGCGCGAAGGCGTGCTCAAGCCGTTGCCGCTGGATCAGGGTGGCAGCCGCCACCCACTGTTCTACCTTTATTCGAGCAAAGAGAAGACCTTGGGCCCGGCTACGCAGATTCTCATCGACCTGCTGCGCAATTTCGACACTGCCCCCCTGGATGTGCCCTTCGCAGCCCCCCCGCAAGCCTGAGAGGACCGCGCCAATGGCCTATTTCGAACACGAAGGATGCGCACTGCATTACGAGGAATATGGCCAGGGTGAACCCTTGGTATTGCTGCATGGCCTGGGCTCCAGCTGCCAGGACTGGGAGCTGCAGGTACCGCTGCTCAGCCGCCACTACCGGGTAATCCTCATGGACATTCGCGGCCACGGCCGCTCCGACAAGCCACGCGACGGCTACCAGATAGCTACCTTCAGTGCCGACCTGCTGGCCCTGCTCGAACACCTGCATACCGGCCCCGTGCACTTCGTCGGCCTGTCCATGGGCGGCATGGTCGGCTTCCAGTTCGCCGTCGATCACCCGCAGTGGCTGCGCAGCCTGTGCATCGTCAACAGCGCCCCCGAGGTCAAGCGCCGCACCCGCAGTGACTGGGCATGGTGGCTCAAGCGCTGGGGCCTTGCGCGCCTGCTTAGTGTCGAAACCGTCGGCAAGGGCCTGGCCGAGCGCCTGTTCCCCAAACCGCAGCAGGCCGAACTGCGGCAGAAGATGGCCCAGCGCTGGGCCCGCAACGACAAGCGCGCCTATCTCAAGAGTTTCGACGCCATCGTCGACTGGGGCGTGCAGGAACGCATCGGGCAGATCCACTGCCCTACCCTGGTGATCGCCGCCGATCACGACTACACCCCGATACAACTGAAAGAGCGCTATGTCGCTTTGATGCCCCATGCCAGGCTGGTAGTCATCGACGATTCCCGGCACGCTACCCCCCTCGACCAACCCGAGGTCTTCAACCAGACCCTGCTGCAGTTCCTTGCAGCCGCTTCCACCTCTCAAGGATCTTTGAGCCCATGCTGAAAAAACTCCTGCTCACCGCCTGCTCGGTCGCCTTCGCCACCAGCGTCATGGCCTCCGACAAGACCCCGCACGTACTGCTGGACACCAGCTTCGGCCAGGTCGAAATCGAGCTGAATGCCGAGAAGGCGCCGGTCAGTACCAAGAACTTCCTCGAGTACGTCGACAGCGGCTTCTATAACAACACCATCTTCCACCGCGTGATCCCGGGCTTCATGGTCCAGGGCGGCGGCTTCACCGACCAGATGGTGCAGAAGAACACCCGAGCCCCGATCACCAACGAAGCCGGCAACGGCCTGCAGAACACCCGTGGCACGCTGTCCATGGCCCGTACCCAGGACCCGAACTCGGCCACCAGCCAGTTCTTCATCAACGTGGCCGACAACGACTTCCTCAACCCTGGACGTGACCGTGGCTATGCCGTATTCGGCAAGGTGACCAAGGGCATGGAAGTGGTCGACCAGATCGTCAATTCGCCGACCACCATCAAGAAAGGCATGCGCGATGTACCGGCCGACCCGGTCTACATCAAGTCGGCCAAACGCATCGACTGACCGCAGGCTTCACAGGGACGTGAAACCGCCTGAGGCCGGATGGAACAGGAGTGTCGTTACCCATGCTGTACCGTCGTTTTGAACAACTGATCGACATCTTCCGCGACGCGCCAAGCGAGTCGCCACCCGGCCAGGTGTGGCCGTTCTACCTGTACTACCTGCGCCAGGTGTGGCCGAGCTTTCTCGCCCTGCTGGTGGTCGGCCTGTTCGCCTCGCTGATCGAGGTGGCGATGTTCAGCTACCTGAGCCGCATCATCGACCTGGCCCAGGGCACGCCCAATGCCGACTTCTTCAGTGAGCACAGTGGCGAGCTGATCTGGATGCTGGTGGTGATCCTGCTGCTGCGGCCATTGTTCTTCGGCCTGCACGACCTGCTGGTACACCAGACCATCAACCCCGGCATGACCAGCCTGATCCGCTGGCAGAACCACACCTATGTGCTCAAGCAGAGCCTGAATTTCTTCCAGAGCGACTTTGCCGGGCGCATCGCCCAGCGCATCATGCAGACCGGCAACTCGCTGCGCGATTCGGCCGTGCAGGCGGTGGATGCGCTGTGGCATGTGCTGATCTACGCCATTACCTCGCTGGTGCTGTTCGCCGAGGCCGACTGGCGCCTGATGCTGCCGCTGCTGCTTTGGATCATCGGCTACATCGCCGCGCTGTACTACTTTGTGCCACGGGTGAAGGAACGTTCGGTGATTTCCTCCGACGCCCGCTCCAAGCTGATGGGGCGCATCGTCGACGGCTACACCAACATCACCACCCTCAAGCTGTTCGCCCATACCGACTACGAACAGCAGTACGCCCGCGAAGCGATCAGCGAACAAACCGAGAAAACCCAGCTGGCCGCGCGCGTGGTCACCAGCATGGACGTGGTCATCACCACCCTCAACGGTTTGCTGGTGGTCGCCACCACCGGCCTGGCGCTGTGGCTGTGGAGCCAGTCGCTGATCACCGTTGGCGCCATCGCCCTGGCCACCGGCCTGGTGATCCGCATCGTCAACATGTCGGGCTGGATCATGTGGGTGGTCAACGGCATCTTCGAGAACATCGGCATGGTCCAGGACGGCCTGCAGACCATCGCCCAGCCGGTCACCGTCACCGACCGGCCCAATGCGCCGGCGCTCAAGGTCACTCGCGGTGCGGTGCGTTTCGATGACGTGGACTTCCATTACGGCAAGGCCGCCAACGTGATCGAAGGGCTCAACCTGGACATCCGTCCGGGCGAGAAAATCGGCCTGATCGGCCCGTCCGGGGCAGGCAAGTCGACCCTGGTAAACCTGCTGCTAAGGCTGTATGACGTGCAAGGCGGGCGCATTCTCATCGACGGCCAGAACATTGCCGAAGTGAGCCAGGCCAGCCTGCGCGCGCAGATTGGCATGATCACCCAGGACACCTCGCTGCTGCACCGCTCGATCCGCGACAACCTGCTGTATGGCCGTCCCGGTGCCAGCGAGGCGGCGCTGCACGAAGCGGTGCGCCGGGCCCGCGCCGACGAGTTCATCCCGCAGCTGTCGGACGCCCAGGGCCGCACCGGTTTCGATGCCCATGTGGGTGAGCGCGGGGTCAAGCTGTCGGGCGGCCAGCGCCAGCGCATCGCCATTGCCCGGGTGCTGCTGAAAAATGCACCGATCCTGATCATGGACGAGGCCACTTCGGCGCTGGACTCGGAGGTGGAGGCAGCGATCCAGGAAAGCCTGGAGACGCTGATGCAGGGCAAGACGGTCATCGCCATTGCCCACCGGCTTTCCACCATTGCGCGGATGGACCGGCTGGTGGTGCTGGACAAGGGGCGGATTGTCGAGAGTGGCAGCCATACTGAGCTGCTGGAGCAGCAAGGCTTGTATGCCCGGTTGTGGCATCACCAGACCGGGGGGTTTGTCGGGGTGGACTGATTTCCTGTGCCGGCCTCTTCGCGGGCTTGCCCGCTCCCACAGGATCACCACAGACCTTGAAAACTGTGCCGTACCTGTGGGAGCGGGCAAGCCCGCGAAAAGGCCGGCACAGCCAATACAAAAGGATCAGTCCCGGCGATAGGGCAGCATCCCCCTGGCTTCCTCGGCATACGCCCGCACTCCGTCCCGCTCCTGTATCAGAAAATCCTCCACCGCCCGCCGCAACCCCGGGTGCAGCAGGTAGTGCCATGACCGCGTCAGCACCGGCTCGAACCCGCGAATCAGCTTGTGCTCCCCCTGCGCCCCGGCATCGAAACGCTGCAAACCCTCGGCAATGGCAAAGTCCATGCCCTGGTAGAAACAGGTCTCGAAATGCAGCCGGTCGAATTCATCCAGGCACCCCCAATAGCGGCCAAACAGGCTGTCGCCCCCCACCAGGCTCAGGGCCATGGCCACATCACGGCCACCCTGCCGCGCCATCACCACGCGCAGCGCCTCGGGCATGCGCTCGGCCAGCAGGCTGAAGAACTCGCGTGTGAGGTAGGGCGCACGGCGGCGCACGGCGTAGGTATTGGCGTAGCAGCGGTAGACGAAATCCCACTGCGCCTCATCCAGTTCCCCCCCAAGGTACCAGCGGAACTCGATACCGTGCCCGGCCACCTGTTCACGCTCCTTGCGCATCTGCTTGCGCTTGCGCGAACTCAGGCTGTCGAGAAAATCCTGGAAGTCACGGTAGCCGTGGTTGCGCCAATGAAACTGGCAACCCAGGCGCTCCATCCAGCCCGGCAGGCCGGCCAACTGTTCGTCCAGAGCAGGCTCGGTGAAATTTATGTGCACACCAGACAGCCCGCCCTTGCCCAGGTACTCAGGCAACGCCTGTAGCATCAGCAAGCCATCGGCAGGCTCGGCGGCGAGCAGGCGCGGGCCGCTGACCGGGCTGAACGGCACGGCACCGAGCAGCTTGGGGTAGTAGGCAATGCCGGCCCGCTCACAGGCATCGGCCCAGCCATGGTCGAACACGTACTCGCCAAACGAGTGCCATTTGCGGTACGCCGGCAGCAGCGCCCGTACCTGCCCGTCACGTTCCAGCACCAGGTGTTCGGCGGCCCACCCGGTGGTGCGTGCGACGCTGCCGCTGTCCTCCATGGCACTGAGAAACGCATGGCGCAGGAACGGTTGGCCGGCCGGCACCAGGGCATCCCAGGTGGCCGCCGGAAGATCACGCAAATGGGCAAGGCTGTACAGGCTGGTCACGGTTTTGGCTCGCTGTTTCAAGGTACCCAGTATCGCCAAGGAAGGCCCGCCACTCAAATCACCAACGCCGGGCCGGATCCTTTTAACTCAATTACTTAACGGCAGTGCCACCAATTCGACATTAATCTGTCATTCGCCCCCGCAATACTTGCGCCTGTTTTCCGGAACCCCAGAACCTGTCTATTCAGGCCCTTTCCGAAGACATGCCAATACAGGGGCGGGCGCTTGAGCCTCCCCCATCTTATTCAACAGGGAGAACCTTATGCGTCTTGTTTCTACACTTACCGGAGTGAGCCTCACCGGCATGATGCTGGCTCTGAGTACTCCGGCCAGTGCAGCTGTCGACGCCAAGCTGCTCGAAATGCTCCGCGCCAATGGCTCGATCAACCAGGCGCAGTACAACGAACTGCAGGCGGACCTGGCTCAAGAAACCAAGGAAAAGGCCGCTCAGAAAGCTCAGTCCGAACGGATGAGCTCCTTTGAACAAAAAGTGGCATGGGCCGCCAAGACCCAGGTCAAGGGGGATCTGCGCCTGCGTTACGAAGATGTCAACGTAGACGACCCGAACAGCAGCAGCGGCAACCAGGACCGCCAGCGCGTGCGTGCCCGTGTCGGCTTCTATAGCGAAATCAACCCGCAGGTCGACGCCGGCATCCGTATCGCTACCGGCAGCAGCGCCGACCGCCGCTCGACCAACCAGAGCTTCGACAACTACTTCGACAAGAAGTCGCTGTGGGTCGACCAGGCCTACCTTGACTGGCACCCGACCGCCGTTCCCAACCTGCACCTGATTGGTGGCAAGATGGCGCAGCCATGGGTGAGCATGGGCGACATCATCTGGGACAGCGACATCAACCCGGAAGGCGTGGCAGCCACCTACAAGACCGACCTGGGCGGGGCCGAAGTGTTCGCCAGCGCCGGTCAGTACACCCTCAAGGACAACGTCGATGGCGACGGTGTGCAATACAAGCATGACGCACAGGTTTACCACGGCCAGCTGGGCGCCAAGTTCGCGCCGGCAGATGTGCTCAAGCTGACCGTCGGTGCCAGTATCTATGGCTACGACAACGACAAGGAAGCAACCATTCTGCAGTCGTTCGGCAACACCACCAACGAATTCAACCTGGTGGAAGGCTTTGGCCAGCTGGACTTCACCGGCTTTGCCATACCGCTGTCTGCGTACGGCCAGTACGTGAAGAACACCGAAAGCACCGATGGCGAAGACCAGGCTTGGCTGGCTGGCCTGAAAACCAAGGTCGGCGCCTGGAGCCTGGACTACAACTACCGCGATGTGCAGCGTAACGCGGTGGTCAGCCTGTTCACCGACTCCGACTTTGGCAACGGCTTTACCGGTTCGCGCGGGCACAAGTTCAAGGTCGGTTATGAAATCGACAAGAACTTCTCCCTGGGCGCAGCTTACCTGATGGCCAAGACCGATCTGTCGCAATTGCCCAACAGCGATGCCGACGTAGATACCCTGCAGGTAGACCTGGAAGCCAAGTTCTAAGCCACACCCTGCACTGCGTCACCTGAAGCGGGAAATGCCGACCCCATCCGGCGTTTCCCGCTTTTTTTTGCCTGGTAGAAATGCGCCGGCCTCTTCGCGGGCTTGCCCGCTCCCACAGGATCACCACAGATCATGAGAACTGTGCAGTACCTGTGGGAGCGGGCAAGCCCGCGAAGAGGCCGGTACAGGCGCCAGATAAATCAGCGCTTGCGCAGGATCACGCTACCAATCGAATACCCCGCACCAAACGAGCTCAACACCCCCAGCGAGCCCTTGGCCAGGTCGTCCTGATACAGGTGGAAGGCAATCACCGACCCCGCCGAGCTGGTATTGGCATAACGGTCGAGAATCACCGGCGCATCTTCCTCGGCCACTTCACGCCCCAGCAGCTTCTTGACGATCAGGTGATTCATGCTGAGGTTGGCCTGGTGCAGCCAGAAGCGCTTCACATCGCTCGGTTGCAGCCCGTTTTCCTGCAGGTGCTCACCGATCAGCTCGGCTACCTTCGGGCACACCTCACGGAACACCTTGCGGCCTTCCTGGATGAACAGCTTGTCCGCCGCGCCCTCGCCCTCTTCCGCCGCGCGGTTGAGGAAGCCGAAGTTGTTGCGGATGTTGTTGGAGAACTCGGTCCACAGCTTGCTGCTGACAATGTCGAACTGGTGCGCCGAGGTGGCCTTGTCGGCACGCTCGAGCAACACCGCCGTGGCGGCATCACCAAAAATGAAGTGGCTGTCACGGTCACGGAAGTTCAGGTGGCCGGTGCACACCTCAGGGTTCACCATCAGCACCGCGCGCGCCTGGCCCAGGGCAACGCTGTTGGCGGCGGTCTGGATGCCGAAAGTGGCCGAAGAGCAGGCCACGTTCATATCGAAGGCAAAGCCCTGGATGCCAAGCGCCTGCTGCACTTCGATGGCGATGGCCGGGTACGGGCGCTGCAGGTTGGAGCAGGCGACGATCACCCCGTCGACATCGGCCGCCGTGCGACCGGCGCGCTCCAAGGCCTGCCGGGCAGCGGCCACGGCCATTTCGCAGAGCACCGATGGCTCGTCATTGGAGCGCTCGGGCAAGCGTGGCTTCATGCGCTGCGGGTCGAGGATGCCGGCCTTGTCCATGACGAAGCGGCTCTTGATGCCCGAGGCCTTCTCGATGAACGCCGCATCGGACAGCGGCGCCGCTTCGACTTCACCGCGCTCGATGGCAGCGGCGTTGTCCTGGTTGAACTGCTGCGACCAGGTGTTGAAGGAGGCCACCAGTTCTTCGTTGGAAATGCTCTGGGCCGGGGTGTACAGGCCGGTGCCGCTGATCACGACGTTATGCACGGTCGTTCCTCTGGTCAAAGGCCATCGCCACGGGGCGCTGGCTGGAAACATGACAGGTTAATGGCACTTTAGTACCAGTTTTCAGTCGAGGGCTGCGCCCTCGTTCGCGGGCACGCCCGCTCCCACAGGGATCGTGTCGCGCCGCGAAGGGCCGCAAAGCGGCCCCAAATTGCATCAATATTGCCACATCCGGGGAAGTTTAGCCCTCCACCTGGCTCCATTGCTTGCTCAATCGCTTGTCGGAAATCGGTACCTTGGTCCCCAGTTGCTGGGCAAACAGCGACACCCGATATTCCTCCAGCCACCAGCGGTACAGGGTCAGTTGCTCATCACGCTTGCCTTCCTGGGCATGCTTGTCGGCACGGGCCTTGTACTGCGCCCACAGGTTCGCCAGCTCACCACTCCACACCCGGTCCTTCTGCACCTGCGAACCCAGCTTCTCCAGGCGCAGTTCCACAGCTTTCAGGTAACGCGGCAGCTCCTTGAACCAGGCCGCCGGGGTTTCGCGCACGAAGCCCGGATACACCAGGTTGCCGAGCTGTTGCTTGATATCGTTCAACGCCACC
Source organism: Pseudomonas sp. B19(2017) (assembly GCF_002113165.1). Classification (NCBI taxonomy): domain Bacteria; kingdom Pseudomonadati; phylum Pseudomonadota; class Gammaproteobacteria; order Pseudomonadales; family Pseudomonadaceae; genus Pseudomonas; species Pseudomonas sp. B19(2017). Next base: position 212,298 of record NZ_NEJR01000006.1, on the reverse strand, counting down.
GCCTGGCTCAGGTCGATCTTGCCCTTGAAGCGCTTCTGCAGCCCATGCCACAGCTTCAGCACTTCCAACGTCTGCCGTGCCAGGCGCTCGGCATGCTCGGCCCAGCTGCCGCGCTTGCGCTCGGCCAGGCCAGCCAGGGCCGCACCATCGCGTGGCAGCGGCTGTTCGCCTTCAAGGATGCAACTGTCCAGGCTGGCCAGCAGAATATCCTCGACCAGCGCCTCGACCCGGCCCATTTCCCGGTACAGCAGGCCCAGTTCGGTAAGCCCCGGCAGCTTGCCGCGCAGGTACTTGGCCGGCTCGGCCAGTTGCTGCAGCAACAGGCGCTGCAAGGCGCGGCGGTGCTGGAACTCGGCTTCGGCCTGGGTCGAGAAGCGCCCTTCGCGCACGGTGCCGCCCTCTTCCACCAGCGCCGGGTACACGGTCATCGACAGGCCGGCGATCTTCTGCTGCGCGGTCTGCTTCACCTCGCTGAAGGCCTTGGCCTGCACCGGCTGCTCGCTCCTGGCGTCACGCGGCACGGCCAGCGCTGCCTGGCTGGCGGCGGCAAAGCGCGCGGTCAGCTCTGCCAGATCGCGGCCCTCACCCAGGAACTTGCCCTGGCCATCGACCACTTCGATGTTCATGCGCAGGTGGCCTTCGACCAGGTTGACCGACTCGTCCCAGGCCTCGTCGGGCACACGGGCGCCGGTCATGCGCAGCAGTTCCTGGCCCAGGGCCTGCGGCAATGCGCCCTGGCCGAAGGTCATGCGCGCCAGCGAGGCCTTGACGAAGTCCGGCACCGGCACGAAGTTCTTGCGCAGGGCCTTGGGCAGGTTGCGCACCAGCGCCACGCACTTGGCTTCCAGCAGGCCCGGCACCAGCCATTCCAGGCGCTCGCCCGGCAGGCTCGGCAGCAGCGGTGCCGGCACCCGCACGGTCACGCCATCGCGGGGGTGGCCGGGCTCGAAGTGGTAACTCAGCGGCAGGCGCAGTTCGCCCACCTGCAGGCTGTCGGGGTACTGCGCGGCGGTGACTTCGCTGGCCTCGCGGGCCAGCACGTCTTCCTCGCGCATGATCAGCAGATTGGCGTCCTTCTGGCTGCCCATGCGGTACCAGCTGTCGAAGGTCGCGGTCTGGTGGATTTCCGCCGGCAGACGCGCTTCGTAGAAGGCGTAAAGCGTCTCTTCATCGGCAAGGATGTCGCGGCGGCGGGCCTTGGCCTCCAGCTCGTCGAGCTCTTCCAGCAGGCGCTTGTTGGCCGCCAGGCACTTGGCCCGCGACTGGATTTCGCCACCCACCAGGCCTTCGCGGATAAACAGCTCGCGCGAGGTGACCGGGTCGATCGGGCCGAAATGCACCGGCCGGCGGCCAACCAGAATCAGGCCGTACAGGGTGATCTGCTCGTAAGCCACCACCTGCCCGCGCTTCTTCTCCCAGTGCGGCTCGAAGTGGTTCTTCTTGACCAGGTGGCCGGCCAGCGGCTCGATCCAGTCCGGCTCGATCCTGGCCACCATGCGTGCGTACAGTTTGGTGGTTTCGACCAGTTCGGCCGCCATCACCCACTGCGGGCGCTTGCGCCCCAGGCCCGACGACGGGTGCACCCAGAAGCGCCGCTGACGGGCGCCCTGGTAATCGCCTTCTTCGGTCTTCTGGCCGATCTGGCTGAGCAGGCCACTGAGAATGGCCTTGTGCATTTTCGGGTAGTCGGACGGGTCCTTGTTCACTGTCAGCTGCAGGTCACGGCAGATCAGCGCCAGCTGGCGATGGGCATCGCGCCATTCGCGCAGGCGCAGATAGTTCAGGAAGTTCTTGCGGCACCAGTTGCGCAGCGGGTTGGCGGTCAGCGCCTGGCGCTGTTCCTCGAAGCCACGCCACAGGTTGACCAGCGCGGCGAAGTCGGAATCCACGTCCTTCCATTGCGCGTGCGCCTGGTCGGCGGCCTGCTGGCGCTCTGGCGGGCGCTCGCGCGGGTCCTGCACCGACAGCGCACTGGTGACGATCAGCACTTCCTGCAGGCTGCCCAGGCGGGCGCCTTCGAGCAGCATGCGGCCTAGCCGCGGGTCGATCGGCAAGCGCGCCAGCTGGCGGCCGATCGGCGTCAGCTGGTTCTCGCGGTTGACCGCCGACAGCTCCTGCAGCAGGTTGAAACCGTCGCTGATGGCCTTGCCATCCGGCGGCTCGATGAACGGGAAGGCGTCGATTGCGCCCAGGCGCAGGTGCAGCATCTGCAGGATAACTGCCGCCAGGTTGGTGCGCAGGATTTCCGGGTCGGTGAACGCCGGCCGGCTGTTGAAATCCTCTTCGCTGTACAGGCGCACGCAGATGCCCGGCTCGACCCGGCCACAGCGGCCCTTGCGCTGGTTGGCACTGGCCTGCGACACGGCCTCGATGGGCAGGCGCTGGACCTTGGCGCGGTAGCTGTAGCGGCTGATGCGCGCGGTACCGGTATCGATCACGTAGCGGATGCCGGGCACGGTCAGCGAGGTTTCCGCGACGTTGGTGGCCAGCACCACACGGCGCCCGGTGTGCGGCTGGAAGATGCGCTGCTGCTCGGCCGGCGACAGGCGCGCGTACAGCGGCAGGATCTCGGTGTGGCGCAGCTGCGCCTTGCGCAGGATCTCGGCGGCATCGCGGATCTCTCGTTCGCCCGGCAGGAAGATCAGCACATCGCCGGGGCCCTTGCCCTCACTCCGCTCGTGGAGCGCCAGCTCATCCAGCGTGGCGAGGATGGCCTGGTCGACGGTGAGGTCGTCCTCGATCTGGTTGCCCTCCTCGTCCTGCTCGCTGGTCAGCGGGCGGTACCAGGTTTCCACCGGGAAAGTACGCCCGGACACCTCGATGATCGGCGCGCCGTCGAAGTGCCTGGAAAAGCGTTCCAGGTCGATGGTCGCCGAGGTGATGATCAGCTTCAGGTCCGGGCGGCGGTGCAGCAGGGTCTTCAGGTAACCGAGCAGGAAGTCGATGTTCAGGCTGCGTTCGTGGGCTTCGTCGACGATGATCGTGTCGTAGCGCTCGAGGAAGCGGTCGTGCTGGGTTTCGGCCAGCAGGATGCCGTCGGTCATCAGCTTGACCAAGGTGTTGGCGTCGCTCTGGTCCTCGAAGCGCACCTGGTAGCCGACCAGCCCGCCCAGCGGCGTGCCCAGTTCTTCGGCGACCCGCGCGGCAACGCTGCGGGCGGCGATCCGGCGTGGCTGGGTGTGGGCGATCAGGCCATGGCTGCCACGGCCCAGTTCCAGGCAGATCTTCGGCAACTGGGTGGTCTTGCCCGAGCCGGTTTCGCCCGCGATCACCAGCACCTGGTGTTCGGCCAGGGCTTTCTTGATTTCGTCACGCTTGGCAGCGATTGGCAGGCTGTCGTCGTAGCGCACGGTCGGCACGCTCTGCTGGCGCGCAGTGACCTGGGCACAGGACGCCTGGACCTTTTCCACCCACTGCGCCAGCTTGGCCTCGTCTGGGCGCTTGCGCAGTTCGTGCAATTGCCGGCGCAGGCGATGGCGGTCGGCGATCATGGCGTGGTCGAGGTTTTGCAGCAGTTTGTCGATGGCGTGGTCAGTCATGGGGCTTTTTAGTGATGCAGGTGGGCCTGCTTTTTCATGATCGGCATTCGAAGGATGCGCGATTGTCGCAGATTTGCCGGTTCTCTGCTGCCTGTGCCGGCCTCTTCGCGGGCTTGCCCGCTCCCACAGGGACCGCACAACATTCAGCCTTGATGCAATCCTGTGGGAGCGGGCAAGCCCGCGAATAGGCCGGCACAGGCAGCCAAATGTTTAGCCAAGTGCGATGTAAAGGTTGCCATTCACTGGTTTAATCAACCTTACGCCGCATGTGAGTATCAAAGGCATGATTCCCGCCCAGCCCATCGCCCCACCGTCGTCCCGCCCTTCGCAAGCGAAGGCCCGGCGCCGTGCCGGTGAAAATCCGCTGGTCCACATCATCCTAGCCTTCTGGGCCCTGTGGCACTGCCGTCACGCACGCCCACCGGATATCTCGCTCTCGCCTTTGTGACCAAACCCGGCCGTCGTCTGGCCGTTTGACTCAGCCGGGCCGCCTGCATGCGCGGTGGCCCGTGCACCCGCGAGCGAATTCATCATGCACTTTGCACCCGTAGAGCAGGCCAGCCGTTTTCTGGCCGACAACCCCGATATCGAGCTGTTCGAATTGTTCATCCTCGACGCCAACGGCGTACCGCGCGGCAAGCTGCTGCACCGCGAGGAACTGCTGGCCGTGTACCAGAGCGGCCGACCACTGCCCAGCACCATTCTCGGCCTGACCCTGAACGGCGACGACGTGGAAAACTCCGGCCTGGTGTGGGAGGTGGGTGATATCGACTGCCGCGCCTACCCGCTTGAAGGCAGCCTGGTGCGCCTGCCCTGGCGCCGGGTGCCAACCGCCGCGGTACAGGTGAGCATGCACCCGACCGAGGGCCTGCCGGCCAGCATCGCCGACCCGCGCCACGTGCTGCTGCGTACCGTCGAAGCACTGAAGGCCGATGGCTACCACCCGGTGATGGCCTGCGAGCTGGAGTTCTACCTGCTCGACCAGCAACCCGATGCCCAGGGCCGCCCGCAACCGGCACTGGACAACGACGGCGGCCGCCCCCGCACCACCCAGGTGTATGGCCTGCGCGAACTGGAGCAGATCGAGCCGTTCCTTGCCGACCTCTACGCCGCGTGCAAGGCCCAGGGCATCCCGGCCCGCACGGCGATTTCGGAATATGCCCCCGGCCAGGTGGAAATCACCCTCGAGCACGGCGACGCCTTGCAGGCAATGGACCAGGCCGTGCGCTACAAGCGCCTGGTCAAAGGCATTGCCCATGCCCATGGCATGCAGGCCTGCTTCATGGCCAAGCCGTTCGCGCAACTGGCCGGCACCGGCATGCACATGCATCTGAGCCTGGCCGACAGCGCCGGCAACAACCTGTTCGCCAGTGAGGACAAGGCCGGCACCCCGCTGCTGCGCCAGGCGGTGGCCGGCATGCTGCGCCACCTGCGCGAATCGCTGCTGCTGTTTTGCCCCAACGCCAACTCGTTCCGCCGCTTCCAGGCCAACAGCTATGCACCGCTGGCGCCGACCTGGGGCGTCGACAACCGTACCGTGAGCCTGCGCATACCGGGCGGCCCGGCCAACAGCCGGCATGTGGAGCACCGCATCTGCGGCGCCGACGCAAACCCCTACCTGGCCGCTGCGGCGATCCTCGCCGCCAGCCACCGCGGCATCCGCGAACAGCTGGACCCGGGGGCACCGGTGCAAGGCAACGGCTATGCCCAGGCCACCGAACACCTGCCCACCGACTGGCTGACTGCCCTCGATGCCCTGCAGCACTCCAGCTGGGCGCGCGAAGCACTGGGCGAGGACTTCCTTGGCGTGTACCTGAAGGTCAAGCGCGCCGAGTACCGCCAGTTCATGGCCGAAGTCAGCGAGCAGGACTGGCGCTGGTACCTGCACCAGGCCTGAGCCCCCGGATTACAAGGAATCCCCATGAATGCAGCATTGAACAAAGGCCCGGCGCAGCGCGCGCCGTCCTACTACAGCGCCACCCTCAACGACCACACCGAGTACCCGCAACTCAAGGGCACGGTACAGGTGGATGTGGCGATCATCGGCGGCGGCTTCACCGGCGTGGCCACGGCGGTGGAACTGGCCGAGCGTGGCCTGAAGGTGGCCATCGTCGAAACCAACCGCATCGGCTGGGGTGCCAGCGGGCGCAACGGCGGCCAGGTCACCGGCAGCCTGTCGGGCGACGAAGCCATGCGCTCGCAGATGCGCAACCGCCTGGGTGCCGAGGTCGATGACTTCATCTGGCACCTGCGCTGGCGCGGGCACCAGGTGATCGAGCAGCGCGTGGCGCGCTACGGCATCGACTGCGACCTCAAGCGCGGCCACCTGCATGCGGCGATGAAGCCCTCGCACATGGACGAATTGCGCGCTTTCGAGGCCGAGGCCCGGCGGCGCGGCATGGGCGAGCAGGTGCAACTGCTGGACCGCGATGGCATGGCCGAGCACCTGCAAAGCCCGCTGTACCTGGGCGCGCTGAAGAACCTGCGCAACCTGCACCTGCACCCGCTCAACCTGTGCCTGGGCGAGGCCCGTGCTGCCCATGGCCTGGGGGCGCTGATTTTCGAGAACTCCGAAGTACTGGACATCGTCCACGGCCCACACCCGGCGGTGGTCACCGCCCACGGCCGGGTCGAAGCGCGTCAGGTGATGCTGGCCGGCGATGTGTACCACAAGCTGGAGAAGCGCCAGCTCAAGGGCAAGATCTTCCCCGCCATGGGCGGCATCGTCACCACCGCGCCGCTGGGGGAACTGGCCGAGCAGATCAACCCGCAGGACCTGGCGGTGTACGACTGCCGCTTCGTGCTCGACTACTACCGCCTGACCGCCGACAAGCGCCTGCTGTTCGGCGGTGGCGCCAACTATTCCGGCCGTGACTCACGGGATATCGAAGGCGAACTGCGCCCGTGCATCGAACGCACCTTCCCGGCATTGAAAGGCGTGCCGATCGAGTTCCAGTGGAGCTGCGCCATGGGCATCGTGGTCAACCGCATCCCGCAGTTGGGCAAGCTGTCGGACAACGTGTGGTACTGCCAGGGCTATTCGGGGCACGGGATTGCTACCAGCCACATCATGGGCGAGATCATGGCCGAGGCGCTGACCGGAACACTGGAAAAGTTCGACACCTTTGCCCAGTGCAAGCATGTGCGGGTGCCGATGGGGGATCTGCTGGGGAACCCGCTGTTGGCGGCGGGGATGTGGTACTACCAGATGCTGGAGAAATTGCGCTGAAGCATTCGCGGGCACGCCCGCTCCCACAGGTACAACGCAGCCCTCTAGCTCGGCGCAATACCTGTGGGAGCGGGCGTGCCCGCGAAGAGGTCAGTGAGGTCGATCAGGCGATCTTCTTCAGGCCCTGCTTCTTCAGCTCTTCATCGCGCAGTTCGCGGCGCAGGATCTTGCCCACGTTGGTGGTCGGCAGCGCATCACGGAACTCGATCTGGCGCGGGACCTTGTAGCCAGTGACGTTGGCGCGCATGTGTTCCATCACCTGCTCCTTGGTCACGGTCATGCCCGGCTTGACCACGATGAACACCTTGATCACTTCACCGGACTTCTCGTCCGGCACGCCGATGGCTGCACATTGCAGCACGCCCGGCAGGGCCGCCAGCACATCCTCCAGCTCGTTGGGGTACACGTTGAAACCCGAGACCAGGATCATGTCCTTCTTGCGGTCGACAATGCGCATGTAGCCGTCCGGCTGGATCACGGCGATATCACCGGTCTTCAGCCAGCCATTGCTGTCGAGGATCTCGGCGGTTGCCTCTTCGCGCTGCCAGTAGCCCTTCATCACCTGAGGGCCCTTGATGCACAGCTCACCCACTTCGCCCAGCGGCAATTCGTTGCCGGCGTCATCGATAACCTTGCACAGGGTCGAGGGTACCGGAATACCGATGGTGCCGACCTGGTTGGCCTCCGACGGGTTCACTGCAGCCACCGGGCTGGTCTCGGTCATGCCATAGCCCTCGCAGATGGCGCAGCCGGTCACCGCCTTCCAGCGCTCGGCCACGCTCAGCTGCAAGGCCATGCCGCCGGACAGGGTGATCTTCAGCGCCGAGAAGTCCAGGGCACGGAACGCCTCGTTGTTGCACAGGGCAACGAACAGGGTGTTGAGGCCGACGAAGCCGCTGAACTTCCACTTGCCCAGTTCCTTGACCATGGCCGGCAGGTCACGCGGGTTGCTGATCAGCACGTTGTGGTTGCCGATCAGCATCATTGCCATGCAATGGAAGGTAAAGGCGTAGATGTGGTACAGCGGCAGCGGGGTGATGAGGATTTCGCAGCCTTCGTGCAGGTTGGAGCCCATCAGCGCACGGCACTGCAGCATGTTGGCCACCAGGTTGCGGTGCGTCAGCATCGCGCCCTTGGCCACGCCGGTGGTGCCACCGGTGTACTGCAGCACCGCCACGTCGTTGGCCTGCGGGTTGGCCTCGGTCACCGGCTGGCCCTTGCCAAGCGCCAGTGCGTCGTTGAAGCGTACGGCACGCGGCAGGTTGTAGGCCGGTACCATCTTCTTCACGTACTTGATCACGCTGTTGATCAGCAGGCGCTTGAGCGGCGGTAGCAAGTCGGCCACTTCGGTGACGATGACGTGCCTGACCTGGGTCTTGGGCACCACCTTCTCGGCCAGGTGGGCCATGTTGGCCAGGCACACCAGGGCCTTGGCGCCCGAGTCGTTGAACTGGTGTTCCATTTCCCGCGCTGTGTACAGCGGGTTGGTGTTGACCACGATCAGCCCGGCACGCATGGCACCGAACACCGCCACCGGGTACTGCAGTACGTTAGGCAGCTGCACGGCAATGCGGTCACCCGGCTTGAGGTCGGTATGCTGCTGCAGCCAGGCGGCAAACGCCCCCGACAGCGCATACAGCTCGCCATAAGTGATAGTCTTGCCCAGGTTGCTAAAGGCCGGTTTGTCGGCAAAGCGTTGGCAGGATTGCTTGAGTACCGCCTGGATATTGGGGAATTCGTCAGGATTGATTTCCGCCGTAATCCCGGCTGGGTACTTATCCTTCCAAAAATGTTCGATCATGGAAGCCCACTCCTTCAGCAACAGCGAAGTTCGATTCACGCGTCGATGCGCTTATTATTGATATGAGATGACGGCTCGTTGCAAACCGGATCACCTGAAAGCGGGCCGAGAGTAACAGCTTTGCCAGGGGTCGCCTAGAGGCCAAAACAGGCTTCGCGGTCACAAAAATGACTCAATGAACAATACAGGTCATTTTTAGAGTATTTATCCAAAATGTCGCAGAACGGGCTATAAACTGCCTGTTAGAGCGATTTCCCGGCATTCGCGGGCTCGCCCGCTCCCACAGGGACGTCACAGTTCTTGAATGCTGTGCAGTACTTGTGGGAGCGGGCAAGCCCGCGAAGAAGCCAACCCGGAATCAAGCGATGTCGCGCAGCTCCCGCCGCAGGATCTTGCCCACCGGCGTCATCGGCAGCGATTCGCGCAGCACGATGTGCTTGGGTACCTTGTAGCCAGTGAAGTTGGCCTTACAGTAGGCCTTCAGCTCCTCCACGCTCAGCCCGCCCTCGCGCGGCACCACGAACAGCTTCACCGCCTCGCCGGAACGCTCGTCCGGCACGCCGATGGCCGCACAGTTGGCAACCTTGGGATGGCCCATCACCACGTCCTCGATCTCGTTGGGGTACACATTGAAACCCGAGACGATGATCATGTCTTTCTTGCGGTCGACGATGCGGGTGAAGCCGTCCGGGTCGATCACCGCGATGTCGCCGGTCTTGAACCAGCCCTCCGCATCCAGGGCCTGGGCCGTGGCCTCGGGCTGCTGCCAGTAGCCTTTCATCACCTGCGGCCCCTTGATGCACAGCTCGCCCCGCTCGCCCAGCGGCAGCTCGTTGCCGTCGTCGTCGATCACCTTGAAGGCGGTGCCCGCCACCGGGATGCCCACCGTGCCCAGGCGCGCCAGCTGGCCATAGGGGTTGGTGCTGGCCACCGGCGAGGTTTCGGTCAAGCCGTAGCCCTCGACGATGCGGCAACCGGTAAGCGCCTCCCAGCGCTCGGCCGTGGCCTTGACCAGTGCGGTGCCACCGGAGTTGGTGACCTTCAGCGCCGAAAAATCGAGCTGGCGGAAGCCCGGATGATCCATCAACGCGACGAACAGCGTGTTCAGGCCCAGCAAGGCGGAGAAACGCCATTTGCCCAGCTCCTTGATGAAGCCGGAAATATCCCGTGGGTTGGTGATCAGCACGTTGTGGTTGCCGGTGACCATCATGCACATGCAGTTCGCGGTAAAGGCATAGATGTGATACAGCGGCAGCGGCGCGATCATCACCTCCTGGCCTTCCTTGATCAGCTTCTGCCCGTCCGGCCCGTGCTGCGAGAAACAGGCCAGCACCTGCAGCATGTTGGCCACCAGGTTGCCGTGGGTGAGCATGGCGCCCTTGGCCAGGCCGGTGGTGCCGCCGGTGTATTGCAGCACGGCCGTGTCGTCCAGGCTGAGCGGCACCGGCTTGTGCGACAGCTCGCGGCCCTGGCGCAGCACCTGCTTGAACGACACCGCCTGGGGCAGCTGGTAGGCCGGCACCATCTTCTTCAGCTTGTCGACCACGGTGTTGACCAGCCAGCCCTTGGCGGTGGGCAGCATGTCGCCCATCTTCGCCTCGATCAGGTACTCGATGCCGGTATCGGGCAACACCTCCTGCACGCGCTTGCCGAACATGTTCAGGTACACCAGCGCACGCGCGCCGCTGTCCTTGAACTGGTGGCGCATCTCGCGCTCGGTATACAGCGGATTGGTGTTGACCACGATCAGGCCTGCGCGCAGGGCACCGAACACGGCGATGGGGTATTGCAGCACGTTGGGCATCTGCACCGCGATGCGGTCCCCCGGGTTGAGGTCGGTATGCTGCTGCAACCAGGCCGCGAAGGCCGCCGAATGGCGTTCCAGCTCGGCGTAGTTCAGGGTCACGCCCAGGTTGCTGAAGGCCGGGCGGTCGGCGAAGCGTTTACAGGAGCGCTCGAACACCTCGACGACCGAGGTGTAGGCATTGATGTCGATGGTCGAAGGCACGCCCGCCGGGCGCTTGTCATTCCAGAAGTCGGCTTGCATTTATTATTGTTCCTCTGCCTGGACCTGCTGTGAGTCCTGTAGTCCTTTCACCTGCCCGCCCGAAAGCGAAAAGGCGTTGATCCGACGTTAGCAGGTAAGCCCGAGGTGGCATATACGCCAAGTGCCGCCATTAACATTGTGAATCTTATTTGTGCCCTTCCTGCAATCCGCCCGGTTGTGCATACACTGTCCGGGTACCTGTGCGCACAAGGACCCGCCATGCCTCACGACGCCTTCTGGCTGCCCGCCAGCGAGCACTGCAGCCTGTATGTGCACCAATGGTTGCCGGCCAAACCGGTAAAAGCCGTGGTGCTGCTGGCCCACGGCATGGCCGAGCATGCCGGGCGCTACCAGCACCTGGGCCATGCCCTGAGCGAGGCCGGCTTCGCCTTGTTCGCTGCCGACCAGCGCGGCCACGGGCGCACCGCCGAACTGGGCAGCCTCGGCCTGTTCGCCCGCCATCATGGCTGGAATGCCGTGGTCAACGACCTCGGGCTGCTGGCCCAGCACATCGGCCAGCAATACCCGTGTACGCCGCTGTTCCTGTTTGGCCACAGCATGGGCAGCTACATTGCCCAGGCCTACCTGCTGCACCACAGTGGCAGCCTGCATGGGGCGATCCTCAGCGGCTCCAACTACCAGCCGGCGGTGCTGTACCGCGTAGCGCGGCTGATTGCCCGGCTGGAGGCCTGGCGCCAGGGGCCATTGGGCAAGAGCGCGCTTATCGAGTGGTTGTCGTTCGGCTCGTTCAACAAGGCCTTCAAGCCCAATCGCACAGCGTTCGACTGGCTCAGCCGCGACCCGGCGCAGGTCGACCTGTACGTCAACGACCCACTGTGCGGCTTTCGCTGCAGCAACCAGTTATGGCTCGACCTGCTGCAAGGCTTGGCGCAAATCAGCCAGCCGAGTAACCTCGCGCAGATCGATCCGAACCTGCCACTGCTGGTGATCGGTGGTAAATGTGATCCGGTCAGCGCCGGCAAGCGTCTCACCCACCTGGCCGACGCTCTGCGCGCGACCGGCAATCGACATGTACAGCTGCGCGTCTACCCCGAGGCGCGGCATGAAGTGCTCAACGAACTCAATCGAGACGAGGTCACCGGCGATATTCTCGCCTGGCTCGAACAGGCGCTGGCCCTTGGCCGGCCTGCCCGCAGCGAATGATAGGCGCCCTCGCCCGCCCTTTAAGGAAGCCCCGATGACCCAGGTCACCAACACGCCCTACGAAGCCCTCGAAGTCGGCCAGAAGGCCGAATACAAGAAGTCCGTTGAAGAACGCGACATCCAGCTGTTCGCCGCGATGTCCGGTGACCACAACCCGGTGCACCTGGACGCCGAGTTCGCTGCCAGGAGCATGTTCCGCGAGCGCATTGCCCACGGCATGTTCAGCGGTGCGCTGATCAGTGCTGCAGTGGCCTGCACCTTGCCCGGCCCTGGCACCATCTATCTGGGCCAGCAAATGAGCTTTCAGAAGCCGGTGAAAATTGGCGATACCCTGACCGTACGCCTGGAAATCCTCGAGAAGCTGCCCAAGTTCAAGGTGCGCATCGCCACCAATGTGTTCAACCAGAATGATGAGCTGGTGGTCCAGGGCGAGGCCGAGATCCTGGCGCCGCGCAAGCAGCAGACCGTCGAGCTGGTGTCGCCGCCGAATTTTGTCGCTAGCTGAAAAGTGATGTAAGCAGTACCGGCCTCTTCGCGGGCACGCCCGCTCCCACAGGTTTTTCGCTGGATTGAAGACTATGCAATCCCTGTGGGAGCGGGCGTGCCCGCGAAGAGGCCGGCACAGCCAACATCATTCGATAGCCTGCAACCGCCGCTCGATATGCCTGCGCTCCGGCTCCTGCCGGGTCAGCGCCAGCGCCTGCCGCCAGGCCGCACGCGCCTGCTCCACATGCCCCAGCTGGTAATACAGCTCGGCCCGCGCCGCATGGGCCAGGTGATAGTCCAGCAGTTCACCCCGCGCCAGAATCCCTTCGACCTCTCGCAGGCCAGCCTCCGGCCCATCCCGCTTCGCCAGCGCCACGGCCCTGTTCAGCTCTACCACGGCCGACGGCCAATGCCGCTGCAGCACGTCATACAGCCCGACGATCTCCGCCCAGTCGGTCGCTTCGGCGGTCGCTGCTTCGGCATGCACCGCAGCAATCGCCGCCTGCACGGTATAGGCACCGAACGCCCGGCTTTGCAGGGCCTGGCGCACCAGTTCGCAACCCTCTTCAATGCGTTGCCGGTCCCACAGGCTACGGTCCTGCTGCTCGAGCAGTACCAGATTGCCCTGGCCATCGGTACGCGCCCGCTGCCGGGATGCTTGCAGCAACATCAAAGCCAACAGGCCACGCGCCTCCGGGTCGGGTAGCAACTGCACCAGCAGCCGCGCCAGGCGAATGGCTTCGTCGCTCAGTTCCTGTTGCAACAGCGCCTCGCCCGATGACGCCGAATAGCCCTCGTTGAACACCAGGTAGATCACCCGCAGCACGCTCTCCAGGCGCTCGGGCAATTCGCTCAGCTCCGGCACCTGATAAGGGATGCCGGCATCGCGGATCTTGGCCTTGGCACGCACGATGCGCTGGGCGATGGTAGCCGGGCTCTGCAGGAAAGCGCGGGCGATCTGCTCGGTGGTCAGGTCGCACACTTCACGCAGGGTCAGCGGCACCTGGGCATCGGCGGACAAGGCCGGGTGGCAGCAGGTGAAGATCAGCCGCAGGCGGTCATCGGCCAGCAGCTCTTCTTCACTTGGGTCCTGCGCCTGGCCATCGAGCAGCATGCTCAGGTCCGCCTGGGAACGGTCGAAACGGGCGCGCCGGCGCAGCGCATCGATGGCCTTGAAGCGGCCGGTGGACACCAGCCACGCCCTCGGGTTATCGGGAATACCGTCGCGCTGCCAGCGCTCTACGGCGATGAAGAAGGCGTCGTGCATGGCCTCCTCGGCCAGGTCAAAATCACCCAGCAGGCGGATCAGCGTCGCCAGGATGCGCCGCGACTCGCGCCGGTAGACCGCCTCGACCTCGGCACGTACTTGCGCCAGTGGCGTCATCAGTCGGGCATCCGCTGGGTCACCACCTCCACCAGGCGGTCCAGGCTTTCTCCCCAGCCCTGGTGAAAGCCCATTTCCTCATGGGCACGGCAGTCGGCGGCATTCCAGTGCCAGGCGCGGGCGGTGTAGCGGGTTTTGCCCTGCTCCTCGTCAAAACTGATCACGGCAGTCATGAAGGCCTTGTCCGAAGGCACCCAGCCCGGGCCGAAGGCATCGGTGAACACCAACCGACGCGGCGCGGCGATTTCCAGGAACACGCCCTGGTTCGGGTACTCGCTGCCATCCGGCGCCCGCATCAGGGTGCGGAACAGGCCACCGATCCACAACTGCATCTCGCACTCCGGGGTGGTCATGCCGTGCGGCCCCCACCACTGCATCAGCCACTGGGGGTCGGTCCAGGCGCGGAACACCTTGGCCGGAGGCGCGTCGATCAGGCGGCTGATGGACAACTCGTGTTGCGCTTGCGCGGGGTGTGCAAGGCTCATGCTGGTAAGTCTCCGTTGCTGTCAGGGTTGCAGTTCGCGCACCGGCCGCACCTCGACACTGCCGACCCGTGCGGCGGGGATGCCCTTGGCGATGTTCAGTGCCTCGTTCAGGTCGCGGGCCTCCACCAGGTAAAACCCCGCCAGTTGCTCCTTGGTCTCGGCGAACGGGCCATCGGTCAGGCTCATGTGCCCGTTACGCATGCGCACGGTGGTGGCGGTCTGCACCGGCTTCAGCGCCTCGGCTGCCAGCATTCGCCCGGAACCCTGGATGGATTCGGCGTACGCCATGCATTCGGCGTCTTCCGGGCTGTCGGGCAGGCTGTGCAGCAGCCCCTCGTCACAATAGACCAGGCACAGGTATTTCATGATTGCCTCCAGGGCATTGGCAAAGTGCGTTTGGCGATAACGGCTCAGGGCTTGAGATCGAACAGGGCTTTCTGGGTTTCCATGTCGAACGGCGCCGACCAGTGTTCGTGGATGATCTGCCACTGGCCACCCTGACGACGATAGCCCACGGTGGCGCGCATGAAGCCGCACTGGCTTTCATTGTCCGCCGGGCCACAGCGGTTCAGCCAGTGGGCCAGGGCCAGGTCGCCAGCGGCATGCACGGTCAGCTCGGCAAATTCGAAAACCATCGGGCCGGGGCACATGCCCATGCACATTTCCCAGTGCGCCTGGTAGGTGGCCTTGCCTTTGAATTGCAGGGACTGGATGGCATCGAAGGCGACGATGTCGTCGGCGTAGGGGGCGATGATGTTGGGGATGTCGCGGTCGCGCACGGCCTGCATCCAGCGCTCGATCAATTGGCGGATCTCGGTTTCGGCTGCGGTGCTCATCGGGGGTTCCTCCGACAGGTCATGGGTGGTTGGGCACGGGGTGCAACGTGCTTTCACCTATGGTCGAACGGGGGACGGCGGAATCGACAGGCAGCGGAAACTATTCTGCATGGGTGATGGCAGAATACCCGCGATAAACAACGAAAAAGCAGGCTGGTTCAGGCCATTGCGGCTTGTTCAAAGACCTCATCGGCCCACTGGTTGAGGCTTTTGCCGGCAGCACGGGCAGCAACACTCGCGGCGGCATGAACTTCGGGGCGGATACGCAGCATTACTTTGCCCGAGGCAGGTTTTTCCGGCGCAATGCCCTGCTCTGCACAATCGGCCAGGTAATCTTCCAGCGCATCGCGAAACGCCTCATGCAACTCGGGCACCGAGCTTGCGTGAAAACTGATGATGTCACGCATACCAAGCACACGGCCGACGAAGATATCGTCACGCGCGTCGTACTCGATACGGGCGGCGTAGCCTTTGTAGCGCATGCAACTCATATCCTGACTCCTGCCCGCAAGAGGAATTCACGGGCTCCTTCAATCTGATACCGCTTGGCTTCCTTGCCTGGATGAGGCCGATGGCATCTCCAGAATTGGCCACCAAGCACCAGCTTGCCCCTGGAACCTTGCCGCTCCAGCACCTCACCGCCAAGATGGAGTACCAATGCCTCGATCTCGGAGAAAGCCAACGACGCCGTGGCCGGCGTTCGGAAGATTGCGTCGAGGATTTTGCGGTATCGAGTGTTCATCGAAAAATGCTATCAAATAAAGATAGCACTTTTCCTCGATATTCATTCAGGATTTTTCTGTTGCTCGAACTGCAATACGGTTGATGACCCCGACGCCAGCAGGCCGTCGACGGGGCCATCAACACCAGGCAAGCGCCCGCTCAACCCTGCTGGCAACCCTCACCCATGGCCCGGTACTGGATGGTATGCACCTGGCCTTGATGGTCTTCGTAGGTCATGGTCGCAGGTACCACTTCGCAGACGTTGGGGATGGTCGACAGGTTGATCACCCGCTTGATGTCCAGGTTCATGGAGTAGTCGTACTGCTGGGCCACAGGCTCGCTGGAGACGGGTTTGGCCTCATCGGCGAGGGCGAACGAGGACATACCGACCAATGCAAGAATCAGTAATGGTTTCATGTGTGTTTGCCTTTTGAGCATTCAAGCTGATCGATCGACTTCTATTGCCGTAACCGGCGCGGAGAAGTTGCCATCTGCGGTGAAGATGGCACGAAGTACCGATCCCGCTTCGTACTGCCAGTGGGGATGGGTAAAAGTCTACTCCTGGCCCGGAATAGTTGAACCCCGAACTCGGATATTCACCCTTGCCAGATATGCAACAATCTGCGACAAGATGACCAAAAAACCTCAGGCCAGAGCACCTGGTCGCATTTCAGGGTAGGACGCGCGATTTCTGAAAATGTGCACTGTTCGAAACTTTCGGACCCGGAACGCCGGCTGCTGGACAACTTTTACCGCCAGCACGGCTCACGCATGCGCGCTGCCGGCGAAGCTCAGCTGTGGGTAGCGCGAGGCCCGGGCATCATCGCGGGCCTGAGCCTGAGCGCGGTGGACGATGGCGTCTGGCTGACCGGGTTGTTCGTCGACCCGCAGCGACGCAGCCAGGGGGTGGCCGGGCGGTTGGTCGCGGCGGCGCTGGCGCAGGCTGGCGGGCCCACCTGGCTGTTCTGCCACCCGGACCTCACGCCGTTCTACCAGCGCCTGGGCTTCGACATGGCTCTGCAGCTGCCGCAAGCCCTGGCTGGCCGCCTGCAGCGCTACCAGCGCAGCAAGCGCCTGGTGGCCATGCAGCTAGGTCAGTCGTCGCTGGCGTCCAGCCCGGGGAACAGCACCTCGGTGTAGCCGAACCGGGAAAAGTCCTGGATGCGTGACGGGTACAGCCGGCCGATCAGGTGGTCGCATTCATGCTGCACCACCCGCGCATGGAAGCCGTCGGCAAAACGGTTGATCGGGTTGCCCTGGGGGTCGATGCCTTCATAGCAGATGTGCTTGAACCGAGGCACCACGCCGCGCAGGCCGGGCACCGACAGGCAGCCTTCCCAACCGTCCTCGATCTCGCTGGACGTTGGCGTGATGACCGGGTTGAGCAGGATGGTCTGCGGCACCGGTTCGGCATCCGGGTAACGCTCGCTGCGCTCGAAACCAAAGATCACCAGCTGCAGGTCGATGCCGATCTGTGGCGCGGCCAGGCCCACGCCGCCCACATGGCGCATGGTTTCGAACATGTCGTCGATCAGTTGCTGCAGTTCGGCGCTGCCGAGCATATGTTCGGGTACTGGCGGGGCGATGCGCAGCAGGCGTTCGTCGCCCATCTTGAGAATGTCTCGGATCATCGGGGGTTCGGCTCGGAAGATTGATGCTCGCTCGGTATAGGGTGCTCATGGCCCAGCACGGTAATGGTTTCGCCGGGCTTGTGCTCATCGACGTCCTTCTCGCCAGGGTTCTTGCCCTCGCTCGACATGTGCTCGATCACTGCGTTCATCTCCGCGCCCAGCAGCAAAACGGCGGCGGAGATATAGAAATACAGCAACAGCACGATGATTGCACCGATACTGCCGTACATTGCGTTGTAGTCGGCAAAGGTCTTCACGTAGTAGGCAAAGCCCAGCGACGCCAGGATCCACACCACCACCGCCAGCACCGAGCCCGGTGTGATGAAGCGGAATTCCTGCTTCACATCCGGCATCACGTAATAGATCAGCGCCACCGCCACCATCATCAGAATGATGATCGCCGGCCAGCGCAGAATGGTCCACACGGTGACGATCACCTCCTGCATGCCGACCTGGGCGGCGATCCACTCCATCACCTGCGGCCCCAGTACCATCAGCGCCGCAGCCACCAGCAGCATGCCGGCAATGCCCACGGTGTAGATGATCGACAATGGAATGCGTTTCCACACCGGGCGGCCCTCGGGCACGTCGTAGGCGGCGTTCATCGCGCTCATCATCAGGCGCACACCGGCTGATGCGGTCCACAAGGCAATCACGATACCCACCGACAACAGCCCGCCCTTGGACTGCTGCAACTGGTCGATCACCGGGTTGACCTGCTCCAGCGCCTGGGGAGGCAGCACCAGTTCCGATTGCAGGCGCAGCCAGGAGAAGAAGTCCGGCAGGTGCAGGAAGCCGATCAGGGCGATCAGGAACAGCAGGAACGGGAACAGCGAGAACAGCATCTGGTAGGCCAACGCGGATGCGTAGGTCGACATCTCGTCGTCTAGAAATTCCTTGACGGTGCGTACCAGCACGCGGTGCAGGGGCAGGCCGCGCAGGTCGGGGAAAATCATAGCGTCTCCTTTCGCCGCTTGATTCGTGAGTACCACGGGTAAGTCTAATAGACCGTGCCGTTACTGTGCTGATCCCGGCCATGCTGCAAGAATTTGCTTACGCCAGTACCGGCCTCTTCGCGGGCACGCCCGCTCCCACCGGTACTGCAGACTTAAAGCACCGTGCAGTACCTGTGGGACCGGGCGTGCCCGCGAAAAGGCCGGGACAGGATACTCACATCAAGGCTTCTTCACCGCGTCCTTCACGTTGCCCTTGATCTGTTGCCCCTCGCCCTTGAGCTCCTGAGCCTCGCCCTCGACCCGCAGCCGCTCGTTGTCGGTGACTTTGCCAACACCCTGCTTGACGTTGCCGATCGCTTCGTTGGCCAAGCCTTTCGCTTTGTCTTTGGTACCGCTCATGGCAAAACTCCTGAAATTGGGGACACGTGAACCGTGCCGACAATCGGTGGACCCAACACCTTCGCCAAGCGTTCCAACGGTTTTTTCGCCTTCGAACCGAGCGGCAAGGCAGCTGGCAAACCTTGCCCCGCCACCCGCCACCCCTCACAATGCAGGCCTTCATAGCGTCAACCCGCAGGAACCTGCATGAAACTCGACAAACCCGCCGCCATCGCCCGGCGCAACGAAGCACTGGCCCGCCCAGTGCTGACCAGCAGCAACACCCTGTTCGCCATTCTCGACCGCAAGCGCAACCTGTGGTGGTTCGAGGTGCCGGTGGCGCTGCTGCGCAAGGGCCAGCCCGACTGGGTAAACCTGCTGCTGCACACACCGGAAAGCGACGACCTGCAGCACCTCAAGGTGCCGACCAACTTCCTGCGCGCTCACCAGGAGCAAATGGAAGTGCGCAACCCCGGCAAGCGCCGCTCGACCATCAGCCTGGCCCTCAGCGCCGACCGCGACTCGCTGCTGCGCGACACCCGCCCCGGTGGCGAGCAGCTGGACTTCCGTACCTTCGTGCAGGCCTGATCAGGCCTTTTCGATGCGATCGTCATGGATGACGATGCGGCCCTGCTTGAACAACCCGCCAATGGCCTTCTTGAAGTTGCCCTTGCTGACGTTGAACAGCTTGCTGATCAGCGCCGGGTCGCTCTTGTCGCACACTCCCAGCACCCCGCCTTCGGCCTCCAGGCGCGCCATGATCTGCTCCTGCAGGTTGTCGGCCAGGGCAGCGCCCACCGGTTGCAGGCTCAGGGCGATCTTGCCGTCCGCGCGCACTTCCTTGATGAAACCCTTCTCGTGCATGCCCGAGCGCAGGAACTTGAACACCTCGTTCTTGTGGATCAGGCCCCAGTGGCGATTGTTGATGATCGCCTTGAAGCCCATCGGCGTTTCGCCGGCCACCAGCAGCTCGACCGGCTGGCCCACCTGGTAGTCCGCCGGGGTGTGGTCCAGGTAGCGGTCCAGGCGTGAGGTGGCTGTGATGCGGCGGGTGCGCTTGTCGAGGTACACATGTACCACGCAGTAGTCGCCGATCTTCAGCGGCCGCGCCTCTTCCGAATACGGCATCAGCAGGTCCTTTGACAGGCCCCAGTCGAGGAAGATGCCAGCACCGTTGATGTCCTTGACCTTGAGGCTGGCGAACTCGCCGACCTGCACCTTGGGCTTCTCGGTGGTGGCGATCAGCTGGTCTTCGCTGTCCAGGTAGATGAACACGTTCAACCAGTCATCGACCTCGGTTTCGGCGTTTTTCGGGATGTAGCGCCCAGGCAGCAGGATCTCGCCGTCGGCGCCGCCGTCCAGGTACAGGCCGAAGTCCACGTGTTTCACGATTTGCAAACTGTTGTAACGCCCAAGCAGAGCCATTTCCGATGTTCCTCAAGACAAGGCGGCTATTCTACACCTGAAGCCAGCGCGCCGCCCGACCGCTGATGCAGTGGAACCGTCAGCGTCCCCCTTGCGTCTACCGTCGGGCCAGCACCCGCAAGGAACAGCACATGCCGTTACGCCTGTCCAAAGCCCTGCTCATCGCCATTGGCTTCGCCCTGGCCCTCGCCGCCTGCAGCCGCATCGACCTGGCCTACCGCAACCTCGACCGCCTGGTGCCGTGGTCGCTGGGCGACTACCTGGCCATGAACAGCGAGCAGAAGGCCCTGCTGGACGACCGGCTGCGCGAGCACCTGGCCTGGCACTGCAAGACCCAGTTGCCTGGCTACCTTGACTGGCTGGACCGGATACGCGGCATGGTCGCCGACGACCAGGTGACCGACCAGGCCCTGCAGCAGCGCACCCACGAAGCCCGCGAGGCGATTGGCCGGGTGGCCGAGGCAATTACCCCGTCGGCTACCGAGTTGCTGCGCGGCATGAGCGATGCACAGGTGGCGGAAATGCGCGAAGCCTTCCGCGACGATATCGCCGAACGGCAGAAGCAGTATGTGGACACACCGTTGGCCAAACAGATCGCCCGCCGTGCCGAACGCATGGAGAAACGCCTGACGCCGTGGTTCGGCGAACTGACCGCAGTGCAGAGGCAGCGTGTGCAGGCCTGGTCCCAGGCGCTTGGCGACCAGAACCGCCAATGGATCGCCAACCGTGCGCACTGGCAGCAGCAACTGCTGCTGGCGATGAACCAGCGCAACGACGCCAGCTTCGAGCCGCGCCTGGCGACGTTGTTGCAACGCAAGGAGAGTTTGTGGACGCCGGCGTACCGGGCGGCGTATCAGAATACCGAGCAGCAGGCGCGCAGCTTGCTGGTGGACCTGGTGCGGCAGAGTACCCCGCAGCAGCGGCGGTTTCTGCAGGAACGGCTGGGCAAGGTGCGCACCGACTTCAGTGAATTGAAGTGCTTGAAGGGGTGAGGGTGAAAAGCAGGCCCGGCCTCTTCGCGGGCTTGCCCGCTCCCACAGGAACCCACTGCCCTCGATACCTGTGATGTACCTGTGGGAGCGGGCGAGCCCGCGAAGAGGCAGGGCCTGATATAACAAGATCACCGCCCCTTGCGCCGATACGGAAACACATCAATCACCTTCCCCTCACGAATCGCCGCCTGCAACCCCTTCCAGTAATCCGCGTCATACAGCTCTCCATGCAAGCGGCTGAACAACCGCCGCTGGCCGATGTCGGCGAACAGGAACGGCGGGAATTCCTCGGGGAACACGTCATGCGGCCCAATCGAGTACCAAGGCTCGCCCGACATCTCGTCCTCCGGGTAACGTGGCGGCGGGATATGGCGGAAATTAACCTCGGTCAGGAAGCTGATTTCGTCATAGTCATAGAACACCACCCGGCCATGGCGGGTAACGCCAAAATTCTTCAGCAGCATGTCGCCAGGGAAGATATTCGCCGCCGCCAGCTGCTTGATGGCCAGGCCGTAATCTTCCAGCGCCTCCAGCACCTGGCCCTCGCTGGCGTGCTCCAGATACAGGTTCAACGGCGTCATCCGGCGCTCGGTCCAGCAGTGGCGGATCAGCACCGTGTCACCTTCCAGCGCCACGGTCGATGGCGCCACCTCCAGTAGCTCGGCCAGGCACTCCGGCTCGAACTTGCTGCGCGGGAAACGAAAATCGGCGAATTCCTGGGTATCGGCCATGCGCCCGACGCGGTCGACGCTTTTTACCAGCCGGTACTTGTCGATCACCGTGGCGCGATCGACTGTCTTCGACGGAGAAAAGCGGTCCTTGATGATCTTGAACACGGTGTTGAAGCCCGGCAGGGTAAACACGCTCATGACCATGCCGCGCACCCCCGGCGCCATGACGAAGCGGTCGTCGCTGCTGGCCAGGTGGTTGATCAGCGCCCGGTAGAACTCCGACTTGCCGTGCTTGTAGAAACCGATCGAGGTGTACAGTTCGGCGATGTGCTTGCCCGGCAAGATGCGCTTGAGGAAGTTGACGAACTCCGCCGGCACCGGCACATCGACCATGAAGTACGAGCGGGTGAAGGAAAAGATGATCGACACCTCGGCCTCATCGGTGATCAGCGCATCGGCCTCGATACCGTGCCCTTCGCGGTGCAGCAGCGGGATGACCAGCGGCCACTGCTCGTCGCTGTTGAACAGCCGGCCAACCAGGTAGGCGCCCTTGTTGCGGTACAGCACCGGCGAAAACAGCTCCACCGCCAGGGTCGGGTCCTTGCATACCCAGTCCGGCAGGCAGTCGCGCAGTTGGTCTTCCAGGCGCGTCAGGTCGCCTTCCAGGTCGCCGTACGGCACATCGAACGGGTAATCAGTGAACACCGCCCGCAGCAGGCCCTTGAGCCCACCGTCAGGCCGATAGGTACGGGTTTGCGCGGCGCGCTCACGGCCGCGCATGGACGGTCGGGTGGTGTGGATGAACATGCAGCCGTCGCTGATCAAATCGTGGCTGAACAGGCTGCAGAACAGCGAGTTGTACCAGGTCTCGGACAGCTCGTCGTCCAGCCGTGGGTCGATCAGGTGGATATAGGCGTTTTTCACCAAGGGCCATTGCTCCACATCCAGCAGCACATCCTCGGCAAAGCCCTGGCGCAGCCAGCCGTTGACCTCGGCGACCTTTTCTTCATAGAGATTGATGCGGGCGGCGGAAGCACGCTGGATATCCTGCCAGTGCGCTTGCTCGAAGCGCTTGCGGGCACCGAGGGTGATGCGCTGGAAATGGTCGCGGTAGTCGTCGAAGCCGGCGAGGATCATCCGGGCGATTTCGATAGCTGGCCAGGGCTGGGGCATGCGAAGACCTCGGTGCGGTGTTGAGTTACAGAGCTTAGTCGCCTCTTGGTTTTTGCGGAGCCTGTGCCGGCCTCTTCGCGGGCTCGCCCGCTCCCACAGGATTACCACAGTGCCGAGCATTGCAGAGAACCTGTGGGAGCGGGCATGCCCGCGAAGAGGCCAGCACTGGTTTACACCGCAAGAAAGCACAAGAATCCCCAGCCCCCCTGACGTACACTCGCGCCCCTGCCCCGCCTCCGGAGACCGTCGTGAGCCCCATCGCCCTAGCCCGCCTGCTGACCCTTGCCGCCGTCTGGGGGGCGAGTTTCCTGTTCATGCGCATTATCGCCCCCGAGCTGGGCACGGTGCCGACGGCATTCTTCCGCGTGTCCATCGCCTGCCTCGGCCTGATCGCGCTGCTCGCCGCCGCCCGCGTGCGCTGGGATTTCAAGGGCAAGCTCGGGGCCTGCCTGGTGCTGGGCATGATCAACTCCGGCATCCCCGCCACCTTCTACTCCGTGGCCGCCCAGGTACTGCCTGCCGGCTACTCGGCAATCTTCAACGCCACCACGCCGCTGACGGGCGTACTGGTCGGCGCGCTGTTCTTCCGCGAACCGATGACCCTGGCCAAGCTCTGCGGCATATTCCTGGGCCTGTTCGGCGTCGGCATCCTCAGCGGCGCCGGCCCGGTGGCCCTGGACCTGGCATTGCTGCAAGGCGCCCTCGCCTGCCTGGCGGCCACCACCTGCTACGGCTTTGCCGGCTTCCTTGCCCGCCGCTGGGTCAGCGGCCTGGACAGCCGCCTGTCGGCACTGGGCAGCATGCTCGGCGCCACCCTGATGCTGAGCCCGCTGTTCGCCTGGAGCGCACTGAGCCAGCCACCGGCCAGCTGGGGCGGCTGGCAGGTGTGGCTGTCGCTGCTGGGCCTGGGCCTGCTGTGCACAGCGTTCGCCTACATTCTGTACTTCCGCCTGCTGGAGGAGATCGGCCCGGTCAAGGCCAGCACCGTGACCTTCCTGATCCCGGTATTCGGTGTATTGTGGGGGGCGTGGTTGCTGGACGAACCGTTGTCGATGGCGCACCTGTACGGCGGCCTGCTGATTGGCCTGGCATTGTGGCTGGTGCTGCGCCCGGCACGCAGCTGAAGCGGGTACACGATGAACGACGCATACAAAAAGGTGCTGTTCCGCCTGGAGCAGGATGAAAACGGTTACCCGCCGGCCTCGGTCGAAGGCCTGTGGGCCAAGGCCGTGGAAGGCGGCCATGCCGTCGACAATATTCCCTTCCATGTCTACGGTATCGCCCCGGGCGATGTGATCGGTACCCGTGAGGAAGCCGGCGAAACCTGGTTTACCGAACTGCGCCACAGCAGCGGCAGCTCGGTGTTCCGGGTTATCGTCAAGCCCCCGGAAACCCTGGACCAGGTGCGCGCGGCCTTGCACGACTTCGGCTGCAACTGCGAAACCGAGCAGGCAGTGAAGATGCTGGCGGTCGAGGTCCCGCCGCAGCGCTCGCTCGACACCTTGCTCTACTACCTGCTCACCCAGCGCGAAGCCGGCCTGCTGGACTTCGAGGAAGGCGTACTGCGCCACGCCATCCCCGAAGAGTTCCGCTAGGGTCTACGCCTCGGCCAGGCGCGCGGCGGGCTTGCGGAACACGAACAGCAGGCCCACCACGATCAGCCCCATGCCCAGCAGGCTGAGCGGCGCCAGGCGGTTGCCGAAGATCAGCAGGTCCATCACCGCGGTCACTGCCGGCACCAGGTAGAACAGGCTGGTGACATTGACCAGGTTACCCTTGGCGATCAGCCGGTACAGCAGCAGGGTCGCCAGCAGCGAGACCACCAGCCCCATCCACAGCAGCGCGCCGACGAAACCACCCGTCCACTCCACCTGCAGCGGCTGCAGCGGCGCGAACAGCGCGCACATGGCAAAGCCGGCCAGATATTGCAAAGGCAGCGTGCCCATGGGGTTGTCGGTGATGCGTTTCTGCAGGATCGAGCCGAAGGTCATGCTGGCCAACGCCAGCAAGGCGAACAGCATCCCCGCCAGCGACACCCCGCCCAGGTTGATGCCCTGGTAGACCACCATGATCAACCCGCCAAGCCCCAAGCCCAGGCCGAACAAGCGGCTCCAGGAGCGCTGGCGCTCCATCAGCACCACGGTCAGGATCGGTTGCACCCCCATCACCGTGGCCATCACGCCGGGTGTGACATGGGTGGCGAGCGCCAGCAGGTAGAAGATCTGATAGGCGCCGAGCAACACGCAGCCGGTGCCCAGGGCCCGCAGGATGGCCCCGCGACTGCGCGGCCAGCGCAGCCCCAGCAACGGGCCGATCAGCAGCAGGCCGGCCAGGGCCAGCGCCGAGCGCAACAGCAGGAAGGCGAACGGGCTGGCATGCGCCAGGCCCAGCTTGGAAACGATCGCCCCGCTGCTCCACAGCAGGACGAACAGGCTGGTAGTGGCCGCCGAGGCCACGGATGCTTTGCTAAGGACAGACATGTATTGCCACCTGAATATAAGGCGAATAAGCCAGACGGACGGCGTGCGCTTCAGCGTAGAAAGTCGCCGACCGTGTTCAGTAGGTTGCGTGTGCGAAGGGATGCGGCCAGAAGCCGATCAGCCCAGCACGACCACGCAAGGAGGCGGAGCTACGCCGCCTACGACGCCACTGACAGGTGGTGGTGGATAGTGACTGATCATCGCCGGCTGCTGGCAGCCACGCACGACCATGCCCGCGACTGGCGCGATGGCAAAGTGTGTGGTGGAAGGGCTGGCTGGCATGAACAGGTCTTCGGGAAGAGAACAGTGGGCTGGACTATAGCCCGGTGCCAGGCAGCTGGCAACCTCCCCAAACTCAACCTGGCGCATATCACCGTGGGGCAACTGTCCTGCTCAATCTCGAAGCTTCCGCGATCCCTGTGGGAGCGGGCGCGCCCGCGAACACCGGCGAAGCCGGTGCCATACACCGCGTTGCCTGCTTCGCGGGCACGCCCGCTCCCACAAGGGAGGGTGACATGCTTTCGAACATTGCTCCCTGTGCGACAGCGCAGCCCAAAGGGCTGGGCCATCTCCCACAGGGGTTTATGCAACCTTCAAGTTTTTGAGCAAGCCAGCCGCGACCATAGGGGCCGCGTCTCTATTGGTTAATTTTTCACCGCCCCGGCTCGTCTGAATGCGAAACGCAGCCCGCATTCACCCGTTTCGAGGAGCACCGATGAACGTATCTACCTGGCTCTGCCGGCCAGCCCAGATCACCTGCCTGCTGCTGGTCAGCGCCTACGCCCACGCCGCCAAGCCCGGCGACGTGTTCAAAGACTGCAAGGACTGCCCCGAGATGGTCGTGCTGCCCGCCGGCAGCTACGTGATGGGTGCCCCCGACGACGAAGTCGGCCGCCAGCCCGACGAGGGCCCGTTGCACACCGTGACCTTCGCCAGGCCCTTCGCCATGAGCCGCTACCAGGTGACCGCCGGCGAGCTGGACGCCTACATCAAGGCCACCGGCACCGTCATCAAGAGCGGCGACGACCGCCCAGGCCGCTGGTGCGAAGCCAGCAAGCCCAGCTACAAGCAGGGCCCCCGCCAACCAGCGGTGTGCGTCGACTACGACGAAGTGCAGGCCTACACCCGATGGCTGGCGAAAACCACCGGCAAGCCCTACCGCATGGTCAGCGAAGCCGAACGCGAATACGCCGCCCGCGGCGGCTCGACCGGCCCGTTCCCCTTCCCTTTCGACGAACCCGGCAAGTACGAAATCAGCAAGCACGCCAATACCTATGGCCCAAGGGATGGCTACACCTTCACCGCCCAGGTGGGCAGCTACCCGCCCAATGCCTTTGGCATGTACGACATGCACGGCAACGTCTACGAATGGGTCGCCGACTGCTACCACGAGAGCTACGAAGGCGCCCCCACCGACGGCAGCGCCTGGATCCAGGACCCCACGTGCATCCGCGCGCACATGCGTGGCAACGACTGGGGCGAGCCGCCAATCTTTTCCCGCTCGGCCAACCGCAACGACCGCCTCAAGACCACCCGCGGTGACTTCCTCGGCTTTCGCGTAGCACGCGAACTGTGAAGTTGTGACGCGGTTAACGCAGCACCGGCTAAAAAAATCGCCAATAAGAATCGTTCCGGTTTTTCACAGGTGCTGCGTCCTATAGCTGACATAGAAAAAAACCCCTCTGCCAACGAGACCGCAACAGATGTCCAAGTCCTTGCCCGGCCCGCTCAACCCGCTTGCCAAAGCATTACTGATCCGTCATTCCCTTCGTCCCCAGCGTGCGTTCACACGCATCGGCCTGGGCCTGGCGATATCCGCTGCGATGGTTGCCCAGGTGCAGGCACAGGAGTGGACACTGGATATTCCCGCGCAGTCGATGAACTCGGCGTTGCAGGCACTGGCCAGGCAGACCGATACCCAGTTGCTGTATAGCCCGGAGGACATCAGCGGGTTGCGTTCCACGGCCCTCAAGGGCCGGCATGACCTGCAGTCCTCGCTGCGGACATTGCTGCAAGGTACCGGGCTGCGTTACCAGATCGATGGCAACACCGTGACGGTGACGGCCGGTTCGGGCGCACAGGCCGGCCAGGTCGAGCTTTCGGCGACCAACGTCAATAGCGTGGGCCTCGGCGCCACCACCGAAGGTACGGGCTCCTACACCACCGGTGTGACCAACACCGCCACCAAGATGAACCTGTCGATCCGTGAGACGCCGCAAACCATCACGGTGGTGACCCGCCAGCGCATGGATGACCAGCATCTGAGCAGCATGACCGACGTGCTGAGAGAGACACCAGGCATCACCATGTCCCAGGATGGTGGTGAACGCTTCAACATCTATTCTCGCGGCAGCGCAATCAACACTTACCAGTTCGATGGCGTCACCACGTTCCAGGACAACCAGACCCGTAACATGCCCAGCACCTTGCTGGATGTAGCCCTGTATGACCGGGTGGAAATCGTCCGCGGTGCAACGGGCCTGATGACCGGTGCCGGCGACCCCAGTGCCGTGGTCAACCTGATCCGCAAACGCCCGACGCGGGAGTTCAAGTCCTATATCCAGGGCGGTGCCGGTTCCTGGGACTACTACCGCGCAGAAGCGGACGTTTCCGGCCCACTGACCGAAGAAGGCAATGTACGCGGACGCTTTGTCGCGGCACAGCAGAATAATCACACCTTCATGGACTGGTACACCCAGGACCGCAGCATCCTGTACGGCGTATTGGAAGCCGACCTTACCGACACCACCCTGGTTCGTTTCGGTATCGACCGACAGACCTACAAAGTCAACGGCGCCTCAGGCGTTCCGCTGATTTTCACCAACGGTCAGCCCACCAATTTTTCCCGTTCGAAAAGTTCCGATGCTCGCTGGGGTTACGATGACTACGAAACCACCAACTACACAATGACGCTTGAACAGCAACTGGCCAACGATTGGCAGTTGAAAGTTTCCACTCTGTACATGGACGTCGATCGCGACACGTTCTCTTCTTATATCTCGACCAGAACCAACAGGTCATACCTGGAGCCTGATGGCTCCACGACCATCAGCGCTGGCGTGGCCTCGGCGGACCAATACCAGAAAGGCGCGGACGTTTCCCTGCAGGGGCCTTTCCAGTTGTTTGGACAATCACACGAACTCATTTTTGGCTACAACTATCTGGAGTATGAGAACAAGCACCGCGAATACGCTGGCCCTGACCAGGACATCAACTACTTCACATGGGAAAACGTGACGCCCAAGCCCGGTAAAGACGAGCTTTCGCCAAGCATCAAATACGATATCTTCAACCGCCAGAGCGGCTACTACGTCGCCGGGCGGTTCAACCTCACTGACGACCTGCACCTGATTCTGGGTGCGCGTGCTTCCGACTACCGCTTCGATTACAGCCTGGGCATCATCGACAGCCCCGACGCGCCGACTACCTACAACATGAAAGAGCATGGCGTAGTGACACCTTATGCAGGCGTGGTGTACGACCTGACCCCGGAACAATCGGTGTATGTCAGCTATACCGACATTTTCAAGCCTCAAAGCAACCTCGACAGCTCGGGAAAGCCAATTGAGCCAGAAGTTGGTAAAAACTATGAGGCAGGCTGGAAGGGCGAGTTCCTGGACGGCCGTCTTAACGCCAACGTCGCAGTCTACCTTGTGAAGAGAGACAACTTCGCGGTGGAAACCACCGAACCCCTCAAGGAACCACTTAAAGGATTCGCCTACAAGTCGATCGACGGCGCCGAAACCAAGGGCGTGGACCTGGAGCTCTCAGGCGAAGTACTGCCTGGCTGGAACGTCTATACCGGCTACAGTCATTCCCGCACCGAGGACGCAGATGGCGTTCGCCAGACCACCCAACTGCCGATGGACACCTTCCGCTTCTGGAACACCTACCGCCTGCCAGGCGATTGGGACAAGCTGACCCTGGGCGGTGGCGTGAACTGGAACTCCAAGTCCACACTCCAGTACCCGCGCTACAACAGCCACGTCACCCAGGATGACTACTACGTCGCCAGCCTGATGGCTCGCTACCGTATCAACCAGAACCTGGCGGCCACGCTGAACGTCAACAACCTCTTCGACAAGAAGTACTACGCAGGCATGGCAGGCAGTTACGGCCACTACGGTGCGCCGCGCAACGCCACGGTGACTCTGCGCTACGACTTCTGAGCCGCGCAGGCCAGACCCGGGACATGCATCGGGTCTGGCCACACTTCCCCCCGCTTCGCCCTTCCAGCGCCATCTGCCGTTTCCTCTCCCAGCCCCCACACATTGCACACCACCCTTGCGTGCCTTCCCGCACGCGAAAGCGCAGCCCCGAGGGGGCAAGGCCACGCCAACCCGGTGAACAAACGACATCGCCCCGCGCCAGCAGCTCAAGGGCTGCCAGCGCGGGGCGACGGGTGATGACATCACGTCAACCGGTCAGCATCCTTCAATCGACCATGGTGTCCTCCATCGACCAGTGCATGGCCAAGCCTTCGATCACTTCAGGCTGCCTGAGAATGTCGTAATGCCCCGCCTCGACCGCATGGTTTGCCTGTGTCGCGAAGGTCCACGCCGGATCGGCAACCCGACCAGCCCACCAGCAGGTCGCAAGGGCCTTGGTCCGCGGCAGGCTGCTCAACTTCCGTGACAGGGCTTTCAGGCGCATCGCGACGTCGAAGGTATGGGCCAGTTCGGCACTGTCGATATCGGCGTACAGCGACTGCCCGGCTTGCGCCGCACGAACCTGCTCGACAATTTCCTGAAGCGCCATGACATCGGTACCCACTGTGATGGCCGGTACCGCCAGTTGGTGCCTGGGTATGCCCAGCAGCACACTGAGGAAGCCTTGCAAGTCGTCCGTCCAGTCCTCGGTCACCTCATCATGAAGCGCGCAAGGCACGAAGCTGTCGACCAGGCCGAGCAAAGCCACTGCCTGCCCCTGCCGTTCCAGCTCCTGGGTCACCAGCACTGCCAAGGCGCCCCCCAGCGACCAGCCCGCCAGCCGGTACGGCCCTTCAGGTTGCTTCTGGCGGATGTACTGCGCATAGTCGATGGCCATCGCCTGCAGCGACTCGTCCTGCCACGCACGGTCCAGCAGCATGCGGCACTGCACGCCATAGACACTGCACACCCCTTCCAGGCGACGCGCCAGTGGCTCGTAGTCGAACACCGTGCCAAAGCCCGCATGCAGGCAGAACAGCGGCGTGGCATTGGCGATACGGGTATTGAGCAACAGCACCGGGTCCAGGCTGACTTCAGCAGCCGAGTAGCCCGACAGCTCGGCAATGGTCGGTCTGGCCATCACGTCACGCAACTTCAGCTCCAACGGCAAGCCGCTGTGCGCACGCACTCTGGAGAGCATTTTCAGCACCCGCAGCGAGTCGCCACCCAGCTCGAAGAAGTTGTCGTCAATACTGATCTCTTCAACACTCAACACGTCCTGCCAGATCTGCGCCAAGGCCTGCTCGGTCTCGTTGCGCGGCGCCAGGCGCAGCCGCTGCCCGACAAAATCAGGCGCCGGCAGCGCATTGCGGTCGATCTTGCCGTTGGGCGTCAGCGGCATCGCCTCAAGCAGCACCAGTTGCGCTGGCACCATGTAGTCCGGCAACTCGGCACGCAGGGCTTCACGCAATTGTGCCGGCATGGTGGTCGCGCCGGTGCTGACCACATAGCCAACCAGTTGCTTGCCGTTAGCCGCCTCACGCGCCACCACCACCGCATCACGCACATCGGCCAGGTTGCGCAGGCGCGCTTCGATCTCGCCAGGCTCGATGCGGAACCCGCGAATCTTCAGCTGGTTGTCCAGCCGACCGATAAAATCGAGGGTACCATCGGCACGGCGGCGAACGCGGTCGCCGGTACGGTACAAGCGCCCGCCCTTGGCGAACGGGTCGGCGACAAAACGCTCGGCGGTAAGCGCCGCACGTTGGTGATAACCCCGCGCCAGCCCTTCGCCACCGATATACAGCTCACCCGCCACGCCATCAGGCAGAGGGTTCAGGTCCTGGTCAAGCACCTGCAGGGTGCGCTGGCCAACCCGATCGCCGATCGGCGCATACACCGCCTGGCAGGACTGATCAGCCGAGACTTTCCACAGCAAGGGCGTGACCACTGTCTCGGTAGGTCCGTAGCCATTGGTCAGGTACTGCGGCCGCAGCGTACGCTTGACCAGTTCGAACAGGGCATCGGGCACTGCATCGCCACCAAAGCAGTAGATGCGCACCGGCGGCGCCGCCTGCTGCCGGCTCTCGCCGAATTCGGCCAGTTGTTGCAGATAGGCTGGCGGGAAGCAGGCAATATCGATGCGCTGCTCGTGCAGCACTTGCCAGGTTTCCTCCGCAGTCCACAGGCGATTGCCACGGATCACCAGGCAGCCACCTGACGATAACGTCGACAACCAGCGTTCCTGCGCGCCATCGAAAGCGAACGACATGAACAGCAGTTCGCGCGTGCTTTCATCCATTTCGTAAAGCTGGGCAATGGCCTGGCAATGCATGCGGATCTGGCCATGGCTGACTGCCACACCCTTGGGCTTGCCGGTCGAACCGGAGGTGTAGATCAGGTACGCCAGGTTGTCGTCCAGCACCGGCACCTGCGGCACACTGGCAGGCAGGCCTGCCAATTCCAGGCGGTCAAGCTCGACGCAATGTTCCACCTCGGTGAAACGCTCGCGCAAGGCACTGCTAGTCAGCAGCAAGTGCATGGCCGAGTCTTCGACGATCCACTGCAAACGCTCCTGAGGATAATCGATGTCCAGCGGTACGTAGGCAGCGCCGGTCTTCATCACCGCGAGGAAGGCGACAATCACCTCGACCGAACGCCCAAGGGCAATCCCGACCGTGGTTTCCGGCCTGGCCCCCAGGGCGAGCAGATGGTGCGCCAGGCGGTTGGCACGCAGGTCAAGCTGCGCATAACTCAACTGCTGATCAGCGCAGACCACGGCCACGGCGTCTGGCTGCAGTCGGGCGTGCTCGGCGATGCGCTGGGCCAGGCGCGGAACATTTGCTGTACCTGCCGCCAACCGGTTGCGCTGACGCACCAACTGCGCTTGCTCCGGCGTCAGCATGTCGAGGCTGCCCAGGGTGGCATCCGGGTTGTCCAGCATGCCTTCGAGCAGGCGCTCGAAGCTGCCGCGGATAATTGCGGTAGCGGCCTCGCTGAAGCTGCCGCGCAGGTACATGAACTCCACCGAGAGGGTATCGGTCAGGTGTACGGCCAGGTCCATCGCATAGTTGGTCACACCACGCTCGGTCACCTTGCCAAACTGCAAGGCGTTTTCACCGCTGTCGTGCAGGCGATCGTCCAGCGGGTAGTTCTCGAACACGATGATGCTGTCGAACAACGCCTGCCCCGGGCGCCCGGCCCAGCGCTGAATGTTCGACAATGCCGCATGTTCATGGTCACGCAGTTCGAGGTTGTAGTCCTGCAGTTGCTGCAGCCAGTCGCTGACCAGCCAATGTGCAGCAGGTGCCTGCGCGACAGGCAATGTGTTGATGAACAAGCCGAGCATGTTATCCACACCCGGCAGGTTCGCCGGCCGGCCGGCAACGGTAGCGCCAAAACAGACTGCCTGCTGCCCGCTGTAGCGCTGCAACAGCAGCAGCCAGGCGGCCTGCACCAAGGTATTGGGCGTTACCCGCAGGCGCTGGGCCAGGGCACGCAGGCGCTGGGTACGCTGGGCATCCCAATGCAGGTAGAGCGCCGCATGCCCTGACAGGTTGGCATCCGGCCGTGGCAGCAACGCCTGTTCCAGCAGGGTCGGGCTTTCCAGAGCGGCGAGCTTGCGCGTCCAGAACGCCTCGAGCTCGGCCTGGGGTTGTGCCTCGAGCCAGCGGATGTAGTCACCGAAGCGCGGTACATGCGTGTCCAGCGCCTGCCCATGATAGGCCTGGAACACTTCACCCAGCAGGCGTGAGTTGCTCCAGCCATCCATCAGGATGTGATGACGGGTCCAGATCAGTTGCATGCGCTGGCCATCCAGGCGCACCAGCGTTACCCGCATCAACGGCGCCTGCGTCATGTCGAAGGCCTGCTCGGCGTCGCGGTCGACCAGGGCCTGCAAAGCCTCGGCCTGGACCTCACGGTCACGCCAGTCGAGCACGCGGATCGGCAGTTCGACATGGCGATGAACGATTTGCAGCGGCTGGGCCAGCTGCGCCTCGGACCAGAACCCGGTGCGCAGGATGTCATGCCGCGCCACCACCTGCTTCCAGGCCTCGGCGAAACGCTCGATATCCAGGCCGTCGACCGCTACCGATGTCTGGTTGAGGTAAAGCGCCGCGTCACCGCCCTGGGCGCTGTAGAACAGCATGCCTTGCTGCATCGGTGACAAAGGGTAGATAT
Source organism: Pseudomonas sp. B19(2017) (assembly GCF_002113165.1). NCBI lineage: Bacteria > Pseudomonadati > Pseudomonadota > Gammaproteobacteria > Pseudomonadales > Pseudomonadaceae > Pseudomonas > Pseudomonas sp. B19(2017). The sequence goes on along the minus strand of NZ_NEJR01000006.1, from coordinate 178,568 downwards.
CGTCGATCTGCGCCACGGGTACCGGCAACCGATCCAGCTGCGCCTGGGTCAGGCCAGCCAAGGATGCCGGTTGGCTGCCTGTGACCTGGTCATTGGCAACCTGCTCGCCAACCTCGGCAACGGCAGCCAGCTGCTCCACCGTCTGATACTGGAACAGTTGCTTGGGCGTGAAGCGGATACCCGCCTGGCGCGCACGGCTGACCAGCTGAATCGAAATGATCGAGTCACCGCCCAGCTCGAAGAAGTTGTCGGTAACCCCGACTTGCGCCACTTTCAGCACGCCAGCCCAGATATCCGCCAGCTGCCGCTCAAGGGCACTGCGCGGGGCCACATGCTCGCTGTGCGTCTGCATCTGGTCGATACCCGGCAGGCGTTTGCGGTCGAGCTTGCCACTGGGGGTCATGGGCATGTGCTCAAGCAGCATCAGGTAGGTCGGCACCATGTAGTCCGGCAGGCTTGCCAGCAGCGCCTGCTTCAACGTCACCCGCAAAGCCGTACCATCAACGGTCGGGTCAACAGGCACCACGTAACCGCACAACTGCTTGACGCCCGCGTGGTCGACGGCGAGCACCGCTGCCTGGCGGACCTGCGGGTGCGCTTGCAAGTGTTGCTCGATCTCGCCCAGCTCGATGCGAAAGCCGCGCACCTTCACCTGATGGTCGGCCCGACCACGGTAGGCGAGCTGGCCCTGCTCGTCGAAGTAACCCAGGTCACCCGTTCGGTACAGGCGCGCACCCGCGGTTTCGGCCAGCGGGTCCGGGACGAAGCGCTCGGCGGTCAACGACGGGCGCTGGTGGTAACCGCGTGCCAGGCAGCCGTCACCACCGATGTACAGTTCGCCCGGCACGCCGATTGGCGTAGGCGACAGGCCGTCATCCAGGGCGCGCATGACGCGCCCGGCCAGCGCACGGCCAATCGGCACGCCGCTATGCACGGCGGGTAGCTGGGCCAGACGCGAGCAGTCGTAGGTGGTAGCGACCACGGTGGCTTCGGTGGGGCCGTAGGTATTGAGCAGGCGCACCTGCGCCGGCCCGTCCTCCAGCCATGCCTGCAGCCCGTCCAGGGCCACGGCTTCGCCGCCGACGTGAATCTGCTGCAACTGGCCATAGGCGCGCGCAGGGCGGCGCTCCAGCGCCAGCAAACGCCAGTAGGCCGCAGGCAGGTCAGCCACGGTGACGCCATGGCGAATGACTTGCTCGCTGAAGGTGTCGGTGTCCCACAGCTGCTGGTCGCGCATTACCACACACGCGCCACGCGCCAACGGTGGGAAGAACTGCTCGATGAACCCGTCGAAACTGAACGTGGCGAACTGCAGCACCCGGTCTTGCGGGGTCAACCGCGAGTAGCCACTGGCAACTTCACAGAACACCGACAGCGCCTGGTGAGCAATGGCCACGCCTTTCGGCATGCCTGTGGAGCCGGAGGTGTAGATGACATAGGCCAGGCTGTCGAGCGAAACCTCATACGGCAGCGGCTGGTCACTGAAAGCCTGCAGCCATTGCTCACCCGGCTGCAGGTCGATGCATGGCAAGCCGGCAGGCACCGGCATGCGCGCCACGGCCTCGACGTCGCCCAGCAGCAGGCCAATGCCGCTGTCCTCAATCAGGTAGGCCAGGCGCTCCTGCGGGTAATCCGGGTCCAGTGGCACGTAAGCCGCCCCGGCCTTGTGGATGGCAATCAAGGCCACGGCCAGCGCCAGGCCTCGCTCGGCGGCGACCCCCACCAGGCTGTTGGCGGTAACGCCGCGCGCAACCAGCAGGTGCGCCAGGCGATTGGTGCGCAGGTCCAGCTCGCGGTAGCTCAGTTGCTCCGTGCCGAACACCAGCGCCAACGCATCGGGCCGCTCACGGGCCTGTGCCTCGAACAACTGGTGAGCGCACATGCCGGACGGGGTAATGGCCGCGCTACGGTTCCAGTCATGCAGCACCCGCTGGCGCTCGGTATCCCCCAGCAACGACAGTTCACCGATGGCCGCGGTAGCGTCATCGACCAACGCCCGCAGCAGATTGCCGAAGTGCTCGGCCAGGCGCTGGATCGCCACGTCGTCCCAGTCGGCGCGGTTGTGGCTGTACTGGATGGACAGGGTCTCACCCAGGGTGGCAGCCAGGGTCAGGGGGTAGTTGGTCTGCTCCAGGTTGGCCACCGGGCCGAAACGCAGGCCCTCTGGTGCACCCGCCTGCAGGGCTTGAGCAACCGGGTAGTTCTCGAACACCAGCAGGCTGTCGAACAGCGCCTCGCCGCCCAGGCCGGCCCAGCGCTGCACCTCGTTCAACGGCGTATGCTCGAACTCGCGCAAGGCCAGGTTGCAGGCCTGCACCTGGGCAATCCATTCGGCCACGGTCTGCTCGCTGCGCGGCGTACCGATGACCGGCAAGGTATTGATGAACAGGCCGATCTGCTCTTCCACTCCCGGCAAGTCTGCCGGGCGCCCTGCAACGGTTGCCCCAAAGCACACGGAAGATTGCCCAGTGTAGCGTTGCAGCAACAGCAACCAGGCCGATTGCACCAAGGTATTGACGGTAACCCGGTTGGCACGCGCGAAGCCTTCGATACGCTGGGTCATCGCGCGGTCGAACAGTTGGTGGTACTCACTCTGGCCTTGCTGCGTTACAGCGCTTCGGCGCACCACCCGGGACAGCCGGGTCGGCTGTTCCAGTGGCGCCAAGCGGGCCTTCCAGAACGCTTCGGCTGCCGCGGCGTCCTGGCGCTGCAGCCAGGCGATATAGTCGCGATAGGGTGCCGTTGGTGCTGGCACCTGCTGCCCGGCATAACGCTGCAGCACTTCGCCCAGCAAGCGCGAAGTGCTCCAGCCATCCATCAGGATGTGATGGTTGGTGTAGATCAGGTGGTGGCAGTCATCCGCCGTGCGTACCAACGTCAGCCGCTGCAGCGGTACCTGGTCAAGCGCGAAACCAGCCTGGCGGTCATCCTCGGCCAAGCTTTGCAGTGCCTGGGCCATTGCCGGCTGGCCGCGCCAGTCGTGCTCGACCAGCGCCTGCACAACCTGCTTGTGCACCACTTGCATGGCCTGCTCCAGCTCGCCCTGCCAGATAAAACCGCTGCGCAGGATGGCATGGTTGTCCACCACCGCCTGCCAGGCCTGACGGAAACGCTCCACCTCCAGGCCGTGGACATCCACGCGCAACTGGTTGATGTAATCACCCGATTGCTGCTCATACAGCGTATGGAACAACATGCCCTGCTGCATCGGCGATAACGGGTACACATCAGCAATCTGCTCGGGCGCAACCGGCAGGTTGTCCAGCTGCGCCTGGGTAAGGCCAGCCAAGGGGAAGTCCGAAGGCGTCACCCCACGGTGCTGCGGCTGACGGCAATGGGCGATCAGCATCGCCAGTTCCCGTGCATAATCGTCGGCCAGGCGCTGGATGGTGGCTTGGTCGAAAATGTCGCGGCTGAAGCTCCAGCCCAGTTTCAGCTCACCGCCGTATACCTGCCCGTTCAGCGCCAACAGGCTGCCCAACGGCGCATTTTCATCCTGGGTAGCACCGGCGTACTCCTTGGCCGGCATGAACAGCCCCGCCTGCTGGTCGAAGCTGGCGTCGAACTGGCCAAGGTAGTTGAACACGATTTCGCCACGCGGCAATGCCGCCAGGGCTGCTTGTGCCTCGGCATTGCCCAGGTAGCGCAGCAAGCCATGGCCAAGGCCCTTGTTGGGCACCGCACGCAGTTGTTCCTTGATGGCCTTGAGCGAATCGACCAGCCCGGCCTGCGGGCTGAGCCTGACCGGGTACATGCTGGTGAACCAGCCCACGGTGCGGCTCAGGTCGACACCCTCGAACAGGTCTTCACGGCCGTGGCCCTCCAGGCGCACAAGCACATCGGCGCGGCCGGTCCAGCGGCTGATCACCCGCGCCAGTGCGGTCAGCAGCAGGTCATTGACCTGGGTACGGTAGGCTGCCGGTGCTTCCTGCAGCAATTGCCGGGTCAGCTCGCGATCCAGGCGGGTACTGACCGAGGTGGCATGCCGCGCCAGGTTGCTGCCCTGTGGGTGGTCACACGGCAAGGCATCGCTGCTGCCTTGCAGTTGCGCCTGCCAGTAGCCCAGTTCCGCTTGCAGCTCGGCGCTGGTCGCATGGCCCTGCAGCTGCTCGGCCCAGGCTTTGAACGAGGTGGTCCTGGCTTGCAGCTTCAGCGGCTGGCCAGCACGCAACGCCTGGTAGGCCTGCTGCAGGTCCTCCAGCAGCACACGCCAGGACACACCGTCCACCACCAGGTGATGGATGACCAGCAACAGGCGTTGGCTGCCGTCCGGCAAGTCGGCCAGAACGGCACGCAGCAGCGGGCCATGCGCCAGGCTCAGGCTGCGCTGGGCCTCGTTGGCCAACACTGTCAACGCCTCGGTATCGGCCACCTCTCGACACCACAACAGGGCCTGCCCGGCACTGCCGAAGTCGGCCTGCCGGCGGCCATGCTCCCGGGCAAACTGCAGGCGCAGGGCATCGTGGTGTTCAACCAGCGCTTGCAAAGCCGCTTGCAGGTGCTGTTCATCCAGCACCTCGCTGGTTCGCAGCATCACCGACTGGTTCCAGTGATGGCGCTCGACGATGTCCGATTCGAAGAACCAGTGCTGGATCGGTGTCAGCGGCATGCTGCCTTCCACCGGCCCCTGGTCGATTGCCGTACCGGCCTCTCGCCGGGCAATCGCCGCCAGGCCTTGCACGGTCTGGTACTGGAACAGCTCCTTGGGGGTGAACTGGATGTCCAGCTGACGGGCCCGGCTGACCACCTGCAGCGACATGATCGAGTCGCCGCCCAGTTCGAAGAAGTTATCGGCAAGGCCAACCTTCTCCAACTTCAATACATCGGCCCAGATCGCCGCGATCTGCTGCTCCAGCTCGGTTTGCGGCGCGACATATTCACCCTGCAGCAAGCTGGCATCCGGCGCCGGCAAGGCCTTGCGATCGAGCTTGCCGTTAGCGGTCAGTGGCAGTTGCTCGAGGAACAGCAGATGCGCGGGTACCATGTGTTCAGGCAGGCTGGCCTTCAGCTCGGCACGCAGGCTGTCACGCAACACGGCCTGCTGTTCAGCCCCCTGCAGCATGCCACCGTCGACGGGTACCACGTAGCCCACCAGTTGCTTGCCACTGGCGCCATCCATCGCCAGCACCGCGACCTGGCGCACCGCAGGTTGTTCGAGCAGGCGTGCTTCGATCTCGCCTAGCTCGATACGGAAACCGCGAATCTTCACCTGATGGTCGATACGCCCGATGTATTCGATGACCCCGTCGGTACGGTAACGGGCCAGGTCGCCCGACCGGTACAGGCGGCCACCGTTGTCATCGAAGGGGTCTGGCACGAAGCGCTCGGCGGTCAACCCAGGGCGGCCGTGATAACCCCGCGCCAGGCCCGCCTGGCCAATCAGCATTTCACCTGTGCAGCCCGGCATGATCGGGTTCAATGCCGCATCGAGCAGGTACCAGGACAGGTCGGGAATCACCTCGCCGATCGGGCTGCTGGCGCCCTTTTGCAAGTCTTCGAGGGTGATCGGCCGATAGGTCACGTGCACGGTTGTTTCGGTAATGCCGTACATGTTGATCATGCGCGGCGTGCAGTCACCAAACACGTCGAACCAAGGCTTGAGGCTGCTCACCTCCAGGGCTTCGCCGCCAAACACCACGTACCGCAGGTTCAGCCCCTGGCCAGCCTTGGCCGCCTCGCAGGCAACGGGGACAAGCGGCTTGAAGGCTGATGGCGTCTGATTGAGCACGGTGACCTGCTCACGTACCAGCAAGGCATGGAAGTCTTCGCTGGAACGCGCCACATCCTTGGGCACGATGACCGCTCTGCCACCATGCAGCAACGCGCCATACAGCTCCCATACCGAGAAGTCGAAGGCGTAGGAGTGGAACACCGTCCATACGTCACTGGCGTCGAAATGGAACCAGTGCCGGGTGGCTGCAAACAGGCGAACCACGTTCCGATGCGGCAGCAGCGTCCCTTTGGGCTTGCCGGTAGAGCCTGAGGTGTAGATCACATAAGCCAGGTTGTCCGCGCTCACCCGGCAGGCGGGGTTGGCTTCGCTGTAGCCGGCCAGGTCGGTATCGCCGTCCAGCATCAGCGTCTGCACGCCTGCCGGTACTGGCAGCGCGTCACGCAAGTGCTGCTGGGTCAGCAACAGGCGTATGCCGCTGTCCTCGAACAGGTAGGTGAGGCGCTCCTGTGGATACTCCGGGTCGAGCGGCACGTAGGCAGCGCCCGCCTTGAGAATGCCCAGCAGGCCGATGACCATTTCAAGGCTGCGCTCGACGGCCAGGCCGACCAGCACATCCGGCCCGGCCCCCAGTTCCAGCAGCTTGTGCGCCAGCTGGTTGGCCCGGCGGTTGAGCTCGGCGTAACTCAGGGTTTGCTCGCGGCAGACCAGCGCCACCGCATTCGGGGCAGTTTCGACCTGGGCCTCGATCAGTTGATGCAGGGACTGCTCGGCAGCGAAATGTGTCAACGACGGGTTCCAGGCCTGCACGGTCTGCTCCTGCTGCGCCCGGCTGACCAGCGGCAGATCGACCACGCGCTGGTCGGGCTGGCGCACGATCGCCTCTAGCAGGTTCACCCAGTGTTGCGCCATCTGTTCGATGGTCACGGCATCGAACAGGTCGGTCGCGTAGCTCAGGGCGGCGCCAAGGCTGTGCTCGTACTCAAAGGTGTCCAGGGTCAGGTCGAACTTGGCCGTGTCGTGGTCCCAGGTCAGCCCCTCCACCTGCAGCCCCGGCACGCTGCGTTGCTTGCCCTTGGCCTGCATCTGGTGGTTGTACATCACCTGGAACAATGGGCTGTGGCTCAGGCTACGCTCGGGCTGAAGGGCATCCACCAGTTGCTCGAACGGCAAGTCCTGGTGGCTCTGCGCGCCCAGCGCACGCTGTTTGACCTGCTCCAGCAGGTCGCTGAAGGTCATCTGCAGGTCGAACTCGGCGCGCAACACCTGGGTATTGACGAAAAAGCCGATCAGCCGTTCGGTTTCCACCCGGTTGCGGTTGGCAACCGGTACCCCTACGCGGATGTCGGACTGCCCGGAATAGCGGTGCAACAGGGTCTGGAAACTGGCCAGCAACAACATGAATAGCGTCGCGCCCTGGCGTTGGGCCAGTTGCCTGAGTGAATGCACCAGGGCCTCGGGCAGCCGCACCTCATGCCTGGCGCCCCGGTGGCTACTGGACGCAGCGCGGGAGCGGTCGGTCGGCAGCTCGAGCACCGGCTGCTCATCGCCAAGCTGTGCCTTCCAGTACGCCAGTTGCCGCTCCTGCTCGCCGGCCTCCACCCACTGGCGCTGCCAGATCGCGTAGTCGGCATACTGCACCGGCAGCGCCGGCAACTGCAGCTCTTCGCCTTGGCTATAACCCGCATACAGTTGCATCAGCTCTTCGATCATCAGTGGCATCGACCAGCCATCGGAGACGATGTGATGCATGGTCACCACCAGCACATGCCGGTCCTGCGCCAGGCGCAGCAACTTGACCCGCAGCAGCGGGCCTTGCCGCAGGTCGAACGGGCGGCGCGCCTCGGCTTCCACCTGCTGACGCAGCGTGTGTTCATCGGCGTGGTGCAGTGTCTGGATAGCCAGCGCCAGGGAGTGTTCGGGGTGAACGATCTGGACGGTGCCCTGCCCTGTTTCGCTGAAGGTGGTACGCAGGGTTTCGTGCCGGGCAATCAGGGCATCGAAGCTACGCTGCAACGCTTCGACATCCAGATGACCTTGCAGGCGCAAGGCCGCCGGAATGTTGTAGATCGGCGCGTCTGGCTCCAGTTGCCAGAGAAACCATTGCCGCTGCTGGGCATAGGAGAGGGGTAGAGAAGCTTCAGGCTCGCGCTTGAAGATCGGGGTGACACCATACAGGTTCACCCCCTGCTGCTTGAGCAAGGCTGCCAGGGCCTGGCGCTCTTTGGTGGACAGTAGCTTTACAGACTCTAGCAGCTCTTGCACAGTAAAAATCTCCTAAGAAACCAGCTTTTCAATTTCCTCCGTAGTTAGACGTTTCAGGGCCTCCAGGGATTTAGCCAGTTCATTCTGAACAGGGTCTGCCTGCGGCGTCAGCTGCTCAAGCTGCGCGCAGTAGTCGCCCAGACCGGGGTTTTCGAACAGCGCTTTCAGGCTGACCGGCAACCCGACCTGCTCCTGGACGCGGCTTGTCACCTGGGTGGCGATCAGCGAGTGCCCGCCCAGCAGGAAGAAGTTGTCACCCAGGCCAACCCGTTCGACTTTCAGCACCTGCGCCCAGATGGCCGCCACCTGCTGTTGCAAGGGTGTGCGCGGCGGCACATGGGCTTCTTCCAGCAGGGCAACGTCCGGGCGTGGCAGCGCCTTGCGGTCAAGCTTGCCGTTGGGTGTCAGTGGCAGCGTGTCGAGCAGCAACAGGTAGGCGGGCACCATGTATTCCGGCAGGTGTTTCCTCAGTGCGGCGCGCAGGTGGTCACGCAGGGACGACTGCGCAGCGGCATCGGCCATCACGCCAGCATCAGCAGGTACCACGTAGGCCGCAAGGTGCTGGCCGGCGGGCCCGTCAACGGCCATGACCACCGCTTCGCGCACTGCCTCCTGCTGCAGGCGCACCTCGATCTCGCCCAGTTCGATGCGGAAGCCGCGAACCTTCACCTGATGGTCCACCCGGCCAACATATTCCAGCACACCGTCAGGGCGATAGCGGGCCAGGTCACCGGTACGGTAGATGCGCCCGCCCTGCGCATCGAAGGGGTTGGGAATGAAGCGCTCGGCGCTGAGCCCCGGGCGCTTCAGGTAACCACGGGCCAACCCGGCACCGGCCAGGTACAGCTCACCGACAGCGCCCACTGGCACCGGCTGCAAAGCACCGCTCAGCACGTACGCAGCACTGTTGTGCAACGGCCGGCCGATATTGGCCTTGCCACCCGCCGCCCGCAGCGTGCAGGTGGAATAGGTGGTGTCCTCGGACGGGCCATACAGGTCGTACACATCGCTCACATGCGCCAAACGGTAGAGGTCGTCGACGATCGACTGCTTCAGCGCCTCGCCGCACAGGTTGATGGTTTTGACCGACGGCGGAATATTGCCGGTTTCGCACAACTGTTTGATCGCCGATGGCACGGTATTCACCAGCCGCACCCGGTCCTTGGCCGCCAGGTTCGGCAGCTCCAGGGCATTGCCGGCCAGCACCGCATAGCCACCGGCCGACAGGGTGACGAACAGTTCCCAGACCGAAAGGTCGAAGCAGATCGAAGTGGAGAACAACACGCCACACAGGTCTGGCTGGCTGTACACCGACAGCGACCAGCCGATCAGCGCCGCCACGCTGCGGTGCTCGATCTGCACGCCCTTGGGCTTGCCCGTCGAGCCTGAGGTGTAGATGCAGTAGACAAGGTTGCGAGGACTGGTCACACAGGTCAGGTCGGTGTCCGGGTAGCCTTCCAGCGACAGTTGGTCGAGCAGCAGCGTGCGCGACTGGAACTGCCCGGGCATTCGGTCAATCAGGCTGGTCTCCGACAGCAGCAGGATCGCCTGGCTGTCTTCGAGCATGTATTCCAGGCGGTCCTGCGGGTATTCCGGGTCCAGCGGCACGTAGGCGCCACCCGCCTTGAGAATAGCCAGCAGGCCGACGACCATTTCCAGGCTGCGCTGCATGGCGATGCCCACCAGCACATCCGGGCCAACCCCCTGTTCGCGTAGCGTGTGCGCCAACTGGTTGGCCCGGCAGTTGAGGGTGGCATAGCTCAGCGTCTGCTCGCCGAAGATCAGCGCCGGGGCATCCGGGGTTTTCGCTACCTGCGCCTCGAACAGCTGGTGGATGCAACTGGCATTCGGGTAGCTGGCCTGGGTAGCGTTCCAGCCTTCGATAATCTGCCGGTGCTCATTGGCATCCAGCAGGGCCAGGTCTGCGATGCGCTGGGTGGGCTGCTCGACGATGGCCGTCAGCAGGTTCTGCCAGTGTCGAGCCAGGCTGCGGGCAGTCGAGGCATCGAACAGGTCGGTGGCGTAGACCAGTGCAGCGCCGATACCGGTTTCGTGTTCGAAGGTTTCCAGGGTCAGGTCGAACTTGGCCGTGTGGTTGTCCCACGCCACAGCGTCCACCTCCAGCCCGGGCAGGCTGCGGCGCTCCCCTCTGGCCTGGGTCTGATGGTTGTACATCACCTGGAACAGTGGGCTGTGGTTGAGGCTGCGCTCTGGTTGCAGGGCCTCTACCAGTTGTTCGAAAGGCAGGTCCTGATGGGCCTGGGCCTCGACCACCCGCTGTTTCACCTGGCTGAGGAAGTCGCTGAAGGTCATCTGCAGGTCGAACTCGGCGCGCAGTACCTGGGTGTTGACGAACAGGCCGACCAGGCGCTCGGTTTCCACCCGGTTGCGGTTGGCCACCGGCACACCAACGCGGATATCCGCCTGCCCCGAATAGCGGTGCAGCAGGACCTGGAAGCTGGCCAGCAGCAGCATGAACGGCGTTACGCCCTGTTGCTGGGCGAACTGCTTGAGCGCACGCGCCAGGCCTGCCTGCAGGTCGATGGCCAGGCGCGCCCCCTTGAGGCTGCTGACCGTGGGGCGCGGGCGATCCATCGGCATTTCCAGCACCGGGTGCTCGCCGCCCAGTTGCGCAGTCCAGTAGGCCAGCTGCCGTGCCTGCTCACCGGCCTCCATCCAGCTACGCTGCCAGATGGCGTAGTCGGCGTACTGGATGGGCAGCGCGGGCAGCTGTGCATCACCGCCCTGGGCATAGGCCTCATACAGGCGCACCAGCTCTTCCACCATCAACGGCATGGACCAGCCATCGGCAATGATGTGATGGAGGGTCAGCACCAGCACGTGCTCGTGTGCATCAAGCGCCAGCAGTTTGACCCTCAGCAGCGGCCCATGCTCCAGGTCGAAGCCTTGACGCGCCTCGTGCTCCACTTGCTCGCGCAAGGCCTCCTCGCCTGCACCGTTCAGCTGTTCGTAGGTCACCGTCAACGCAAGGTGTGGGTGAACCACCTGCTGCACCTGCCCGTCCTGTTGGAGGAAGGTGGTACGCAGCGCATCGTGCCTGGCCAGCAGGCTGTCGAAGGCACGTTGCATGGCTGCCCGGTCCAGGCTCCCCTTGAACCGCAAGGCCGAGGAAATGTTATACACCGCGCTGTCCGGGTCCAGCTTCCAGAGAAACCACAGGCGTTGCTGGGCGTAGGAAAGTGGCAGCTGCTCGAAGTCTCCGCGCACCTGCGGAATGGGCAATTGCGCCAGGCTGCCGCCCTTGGATGCCAGCTTTTCCAAAAACAGCTTGCGCTGCTCGAGCGGCAGCCGAATGAAGCGGTGAACCAGATCGGTGTTGCGGTTATCGGTGCTCATCTCAAACTGCCTCAAGCTCTTTCATGAAATCGTGGAACTCGTCCAGGTCTGCCGTGCATTCGGTAATTGCTGCGGTTACGGCGGCGGCGTAATCACGAAGGTTGTCGGTCTGGAAAATCAGGGCCAGTGGTGTATCCGCGCCCAGCTCCATCTGCAGGCGCGCCACCGCTTGCGTGGCAAGCAGGGAATGCCCGCCAAGCTGGAAGAAGTTTTCGCTCAGCCCGACCCTCTCCAGCTTCAGCACATCCGCCCAGATCGCCGCGATCTGCTGTTCCAGACCGCTCTGCGGTGCGATGTACTCGCCCTGCAACTGGCTGGCATCCGGCTGCGGCAGGGCCTTGCGGTCCAGCTTGCCGTTCGGCGTCACTGGCAGCTTGCCGAGCAGCAGCAAGTGCGCCGGCACCATGTAGTCCGGCAAACCGGCCTTGAGCGCTTCGCGCAGGCTGTCGCGCAAGGCGCCTTCGTCTTGCGTGCTGTCGGCAGGCACCACATAGCCCACCAGTTGCTTGCCGCTTGGCCCGTCCTGGGCCAGCACCACGGCTTCCTGCACACTCGGCAGCTCCAGCAGGCGCGCCTCGATCTCGCCCAGTTCGATGCGCAGGCCGCGGATCTTCACCTGGTGGTCGATGCGCCCGGCGTAGTCGATCACCCCATCGGCGCGGTAGCGCGCCAGGTCACCGGTGCGGTACAGGCGGCCGCCGTTGTCGCTGAACGGGTCTGGTACGAAGCGTTCGGCAGTCAGCGCCGGGCGCTGGTGGTAACCACGCGCCAGGCCCACGCCACCTAGGTACAGCTCGCCGGCACTGCCGCGTACCGCCGGTTGCAGGCTGCCTTCGAGGATATGGGTCTTGAGGTTGTCGATCGGCTGACCGATCGGCACGCTGATGCGTTCGTCCGGCTGGCAGGTCCAGTGGGTGACGTCGATCGCCGCTTCGGTCGGGCCGTACAGGTTGTACAGGCCCGCCGCCGGCAGGCGCTGCAGGGTCTGGCGGGCCAGTTCGGCCGGCAGCGCTTCACCGCTGCACACCACGCGCTTGAGGCTGACGCAGCTTTCGACCGCTTCGTGGGTCATGAACGCCTGCAGCATCGACGGCACGAAGTGCAGCGTGCTGATGCCGTAATGGTTGATGCATTCCACCAGCAGCTGCGGGTCGCGGTGCGCACCGGGCTGGGCCATGACCAGGCGCGCGCCAGTCATCAGCGGCCAGAAGAACTCCCACACCGACACGTCGAAGCTGAACGGGGTCTTCTGCAGCACGCTGTCGCTGGCGTCCAGGCCGTAGGCCTTCTGCATCCACCACAGGCGGTTGACCAGCGCCTGATGGCTATTGCCAGCGCCTTTCGGGCGACCGGTGGAGCCGGAGGTGTAGATCACGTAGGCGAGGTTCAGCGGGGCCACGTCGACATTCGGGTTGGCCTCGCTGTAGCCGCCAAGGTTCTCGGTGTCCAGGTCCAGGCTGCGCAGGCCGGCCGGGATCGGCAGGGTTTTATGCAGGTGCGACTGGGTCAGCAGCAAGGCGATGCCGCTGTCCTCGAACATGTAGCTCAGACGGTCCTGTGGATATTCCGGGTCCAGCGGCACATAGGCGCCACCGGCCTTCACGATACCCAGCAGGCCGATGACCATCTCCAGGCTGCGCTCCATGGCGATGCCCACCAGCACATCCGGGCCCACGCCCTGCTCGCGCAGCTTGTGCGCCAGCTGGTTGCTACGGCGGTTGAGCTCGGCATAGCTCAGGGTCTGTTCGCCAAACACCAGCGCCGGGGCGTTCGGGGTGGCGAATACCTGGGCTTCGATAAGCTGGTGGATGCTGCACTCGTTCGGGTACGTCGCATGGGTCTCGTTCCAGCTTTCGACCATCTGTTGCTGTTCTGCCAGCCCTAGCATTGGCAGCTCGCCAATCATCGAGTCAGCATTCTCCACCAGCGCCTGTAGCAGGTTGGCAAAGTAGCCAGCCAGCCGGGTGATGGTCTCGTCGCTCCACAGCGCACGGTCGTGGCTGTATTGCATCGACAGCGTCGTGCCCAGCTCCACCACCAGCGTCAGCGGGTAGTTGGTCTGTTCCTGCACGGCCACGTCGCCAAAGCGCAGGCCACCGGGCGCGCCCTGTTGCAGCGCCTCGGCCACCGGGTAGTTCTCGAACACCAGGATGCTGTCGAACAAGGCGTCACCGCCCTGCCCCGCCCAGCGCTGCACATCGTACAGCGGGGTGTGCTCGAACTCGCGCACGGCCAGGTTGCCGGCCTGCACCTGGCCGATCCACTCGGCCACGGTCTGCTCGGCACGCGGGGCGCCGATCACCGGCAAGGTGTTGATGAACAGGCCGATCTGTTCCTCTACCCCCGGCAGGTCTGCCGGGCGGCCGGCGACAGTGGCGCCGAAGCACACGCTGGCCTGGCCGGTGCAGCGCTGCAACAGCAGCAGCCAGGCCGACTGCACCAGAGTGTTGACCGTGACCCGGTTGGCCCGGGCGAAGGCTTCGATGCGTGCGGTGTGCTCGCGGTCGAAGGCCAGGCGGTGATCGCCGTGGCCGCTACCGCTCGAGCCGGCACCGCCGGCGATGGCCTGGGCCAGACGGGTCGGCTCGTCCAGGGCCGCAAGCTGGGCTTTCCAGAAGGCTTCGGCAACGGCCGCGTCCTGGCCCTGCAGCCAGGCGATGTAGTCGCGGTAGTGGGTGGCCTGCGCTTGCGGTGCCAGGCCGGCATAGCGCTGCAGCACTTCGCCCAGCAGGCGCGAGGTGCTCCAGCCGTCCATCAGGATGTGGTGGTTGGTGTAGATCAGGTGATGACGAGCATCGCCAGTGCGTACCAGTACCAGGCGCAGCAGCGGCGCGGCAGACAGGTCGAAGCCGTGCTGGCGCTCACCCTCGGCCAGGGCCTGCAGTGCCTGCTCCAGTGCCGGCTGGCCACGCCAGTCGTGCTCGCTGCACGGCAGTTCGACGGCCTTGCGTACCACTTGCACGGCCTGCTCCAGCTCGCCTTGCAGGATGAAACCGCTGCGCAGGATGTCGTGGGCATCGAGCGTGGCCTGCCAGGCCTGCCGGAACCGCTGCACATCCAGCCCGTCCACATCCACGCGCAGCTGGTTGATGTAGTTGCCGGCCTGCTGGTCGTATAGGGTGTGGAACAGCATGCCCTGCTGCATGGGAGACAGCGGGTACACATCGGCGATCTGGCCGGGCTCCAGCGGCAGGCTGTCGAGTTGCGCCTGGGTCAGCGCGGCCAGCGGGAAGTCCGACGGTGTCACGCCCAGGTGGCGGCCATCGCAGCAGTGCTCGACCAGCTCTGCCAAGGCCTGCTCGTAGGCCTTGGCCAGCCTTTCGATGGTCGCCGGGTGGTGAACGTCGGCACTGTAGGTCCACTCCAGGAACAGTTCGCCGCCGTATACCTGGCCGGTGATACTCAGCCAGTTGCCCAGTTGTGCGCCGGTACACTGGGTACGGCCTGCGCTTTCCCCGCTCGGGGTGAACAGGGCGCCAGCCTCGGCATCGAAGCTGGCATCGAACTGGCCCAGGTAGTTGAAAGTGACACGGGCCTGGGCAGCACGCTCGAGCTGGTCACGCACCTGGGCATCGCCGAGGTAGCGCAGCAGGCCGTAGCCGAGGCCTTTGTCCGGCACGCCGTGCAGTTGCTCCTTGATCGCCTTGATCGACTGGCCCAAGTCCTGGGTGGGTGTGAGGCGCACCGGGAACAGGCTGGTGAACCAACCCACGGTGCGGCTGAGGTCGAGGTCGTCGAACAGGTCTTCGCGACCATGGCCCTCCAACTGGACCAGCAGGTTGTCCTGCGCACTCCACTGGCACAGGGTGCGTGCCAGCGCGGTCAGCAGCAGGTCGTTGATCTGCGTGCGGTAGGCCGCCGGGGCCTGTTTCAGCAGCTTGGCAGTGCGCTCGGCATCCAGCCGTGTGGCGGCAGTACGGGAATGGGTGTTGGCCAGGCTGCCCTGCGGGTTGTCCCGCGGCAGTTCGCCGTGGTCGCCGGCCAGCGCCTGCAACCAGTAGTCGCGCTGTGCTTGCAGCGTCGGGCTGCCGGCATGGCTGGCCAGGCGCTCGGCCCAGGCCTTCACCGAGGTGGTCTTGGCGGGCAGGCTCACGGCCTGGCCGCCCAGCAGTTGCCGGTAGGCCGCTTGCAGGTCTTCCAGCAACACCCGCCACGACACGCCGTCGACCACCAGGTGATGGACCACCAGCAGCAGACGCTGCTGGCCATCGGCGAAGTCGAACAGTTCGGCACGCAGCAGCGGCCCGTGCTCCAGGTTCAGGCTGGCCTGCACCTGGTTGCCGGCGGCGTCCAGCTCACTCAGTGCGGCCAGGTTACGCTGTCGCAGCAGCGGCGTGTTGCCCAGCGGCTGGAAGCGCGCCTGCCACTGGCTATCGCTACGGGTGAAACGCAGACGCAGGGCATCGTGCTGCTCGACCACGGCACGCAGGGCTGCCTCCAGATGCTGCACCTGCACCGGGCTGGCCGGCTTGAGCAGTACCGATTGGTTCCAATGCGCCGGCTGAGCGATCTCCATCTCGAAGAACCGTGCCTGCGCTGGCAACAACCCTGCCTCCCCGCTGATAGCGGTGTCCACAGTGGCTACCGCTGGCTTCGTTTCGATGCGCTTGGCCACTTGGGCCAGCTGGGCGATGGTCTGTTGTTCGAACAGCTGCTTGGGGGTGATCCTGATGCCCTGGCGTTTGGCCCGGGCAATAATCTGCAGGCTGAGGATCGAGTCGCCGCCCAGTTCGAAGAAGTTGTCGCTGCTGCCGACCTGCTCCAGCTTGAGCACATCGGCCCACACCGCAGCCAGTTTTTCCTCGATTTCACCTTGCGGCGCCACATAGCCACGGCTGACAGCGCCCGGTAACGGCAATGCGCGCTTGTCGAGTTTGCCGTTGGCGGTCAGTGGCAGGCGCTCCAGCAACAGTATCTGCGCCGGCAGCATGTAGTCCGGCAGGCGAGCCTGCAATTGCGCCTGCAGCTGCTGCACGGTCACGCCGCCGCCGGCTACCACATAACCCACCAGTTGCAGGCGCTCGGCATCGCCTTCCAGCGGCAAGGCCAACACCACAGCCTCGCCGACACCGGGCAGGCCAGCCAGCACCCGGCCGACTTCACCTGGCTCTACCCGGTAGCCACGGATCTTCACCTGGTCGTCGGCACGGCCGATGAACTCGATCAGGCCTTCGGCCGTCAGCCGCGCGCGGTCGCCGGTGCGGTACAAGCGGGCACCACCCTCGGTCGGCACAAAGCGCTCGGCGGTCAACGCCGGCTGGCCCAGGTAGCCTTGGGCGACGCCGTGCCCGCCCAGGTAAAGCTCACCGGGCACCTGCGCCGCCAACGGATTGAGGTAGCCATCCAGCACCTGGGCGCAGGCGTTGCCCAGCGGGCGCCCGACCGGCACCGTGCGGCAACCTGGCAGCGGCTGCGCCGGCTCGAAGGTGAGCACGCCGACTGTGGTTTCGGTCGGGCCGTAGTGGTTGATGACCCGGCAGGCCGGGCGCAGTTCGCGGATTTTTTCCAACAGGCCCCAGCTGCAGGCCTCACCACCCAGGATCAGCGCCTCGGCGGGCAGCACATCGGCGGCGCGGGCCGCCTGCAACAAGCCCTGCAGGTGGCTCGGCACCAGCTTGAGCACGCCGACCTGATGCTGCGCCATGTAGCTGGCGAAACCATCCGGGTCGAACGCCAGTTCCTGTGGCAGCAGGTGCAGCAGGCGGCCAGAGGCCAGGGCACCGAACAGCACGGTGTGGCCCAGGTCGGCCGCGGTGGTGGAGACCATCGCCATGCTCGCCTCGGCCGGCAGTTGCAGGCGTTCCAGCACCGCCTGGGTGTAGCTGGCCAGCGCCCCGTGGCTGACCACCACGCCTTTCGGCTGGCCGGTCGAGCCCGAGGTGTAGATCAGATAGGCCGGTTGTTCGGCGGCGATGGCCACCTCGACCGGGCTGTCGCTGCAGGTTGCCCAGGCGGTGTGATCGCAGGCAATCAGCTGCACGCCGTCCAGGCCGGCGAAGCGCGGGTCGCCCGGCTCATGCAGCAGTACGGCGGCGCCACTGTCGGCAATCAGTTGTTGCAGGCGCTCCTGTGGCTGCTGGGTGTCCAGCGGCAGGTAGGCGGCGCCGGTCTTGAGCACTGCGAGCAAGGCGCTGACCCACTCGATGGAGCGCGGCAGGCACAGGGCAACGACGCTGCCGGCGCCGACGCCGCGCTGGCGCAGGTAGTTGGCCAGCCGGTTGGACGCCGCCTCCAGCCCGGCCTGGGTCATGAACCGGTCACCGGCACGCACACCACCGTGGGCCTGGCCTTGCGCCATTGCCTGGCGCCACAGGGCGAGGAAGTCACCATGCGGGTAGACCTGTGTGTTCGCCGGCAGCAGCGTCGCCACTTGCGGGCTGTCTACGATAGCCTGCTGCGGATCGCGGACCAGCGCATCCAGCACCTGGCGCAGCGAAGCGGCCATGCGTTCGATGGTGGCTTGCTGGAACAGGTCGGTGGCGTAGGTGAAGTAGCCTTCGATGCCATCGGCCTTGTCGGAGAAGTCGAACGCCAGGTCGAAGCGGGCATCGCCGCCGTCACGGGCAAAGCCTTCCACCTCCAGCGCGCCAAGGCGCTTGCGCCCTGTATCGCTGGCGGCTACATGCTGGTTGATCTTGAACTGGAACAGCGGGTTATGGGCCAGGTTGCGCTCGGGCAGCAAGGCATCGACCAGGTGCTCGAACGGCAGTTCCTGGTGTGACTGGGCGCCGCCGATCACATCTTTTACCTGGTCCAGCAGCGCGGCGAAGGTGGCGCGTTCGTCCACCTGCACGCGCAGCACCTGGGTGTTGATGAAGAAGCCGATCAGGCCTTCCAGCTCCTTGCGGTTGCGCCCGGCGTTCGGGGCACCGATGCGGATGTCGGCCTGGCCGCTGTAGCGCGACAGCACCACCGCCATGGCTGCCAGTACCAGCACGAACAAGGTGTGGCCCCCCTTGCGCGCCTGGCTGCGCAGGGCCTCGGCCTGCTCGGCGCCGATGTCCACGTGCACCACCGCGCCACGCTGGCTAGGCGTGGACGGGCGCTCGAAGTCCAGCGGCAGGCTCAACACCGGCTGCTCGTCGCCCAGCTGGGCCTGCCAATAGGCCAGCTGGCGCTGCGCTTCACCTGCCTCGAGCCAGGCGCGCTGCCAGATGGCGTAGTCGGCGTACTGGATCGGCAACGCCGGCAACTCGGCCTGCCGGCCTTCAGCCAGGGCGCTGTACAGCTGGATGAATTCCCGCACCAGCACATCGCTGGACCAGCCATCGGAGATGATGTGGTGCATGCTCAACGCCAGCACGTGGTGATCGGCGGCCACGCGCAGCAGGGTCACCCGCAGCAGCGGGCCAGTCAGCAGGTCGAAAGGCTGCTTGAGGGCGGCGTCCACGGCTACGCTCAGCGCGGCCTCATCGGCGGAACCGTCGAGCATCAGCAATTCCAGCGACAGCGGGCAGTGCTCGAGGATTTCCTGGTAGAACTCGCCCTCCTCCGAGGCGAAGCGCGTGCGCAGCGATTCGTGGCGTTGCACCAGCGCATCCAGCGCCTGTTGCAGTAGCGCCTGGTCCAGGGCGCCCTTCAGGCGTACCGCCATCGGCACGTTGTAGGCCGGGCTGTCGGGCTCCAGCTGCCAGAGAAACAGCAGACGCTGCTGGGCGTACGACAGCGGAATACGTGCCAGGCCCTGGCGCGCGGGCACGATGGGCAGCAGGCGGAAGCTCTGCCCACTGGCCTGCATCTTTTCCAGGATCTGCTGGCGTTGTTCGACGGGGAGGCCAACGAAACGTTGGGCGATGCGTTGTGCGGCGGTGAGTTCCATGTCAGGCCTCTGTGAATGCATTCATCATTTGTTCGATATCGCTCAGCCCGTCGTCGGAGAGCGACAGGCCCTGCTCGTCCAGCGCCTGGGCGAACGCGCGCAGTTCGGGGTGGCTGAAGATCAGCCTCAGGGGGATGTCCAGCCCCAGCTCGACGTTGATCCGCGACACGGCCTGGGCCGCCAGCAGGGAGTGGCCGCCCAGTTCGAAGAAGTTGTCGTTCAGGCCGACCCGTGCAAGGTTCAGCAATTGCCCCCAGATGCTCGCCAGTTGCTGCTGCCGCTCGGTCTGCGGCGCCTGGTAGTCATGCTGTGTCAGGTTCGGGTCGGGCAGCGGCAGGGCCTTGCGGTCGAGTTTGCCGCTGGGGGTCAGCGGCATGCTCGGCAGGGTCACCAGGTAGGCCGGGATCATGTAGTCCGGCAGGCTGGCTTTGAGGTACTGCTTCAGGGCTTGGCGCAGATCGCCGCGGTAGCCTTCGGCCGGCACCGCGTAGGCGCACAGCTGCTTGCCACTGGGCAGGTCGATGGCCAGCACGGTGGCTTCGCGGACGTCCGGGTGCGCCCGCAGGTACTGCTCGATCTCGCCCAGTTCGATACGGAAGCCGCGCACCTTCACCTGGTGGTCGACCCGGCCGCGATAGGCCAGTTGGCCGTTCTCGTCGTAACAGCCGAGATCGCCGGTGCGGTACAGGCGGCCACCGCCAACCGGGTCGAACGGGTCGGGGATGAAACGCTCGGCGGTGAGTGACGGCCGCTGGTGATAACCGCGCGCCAGGCACCCTGCCCCGCCGATGAACAGCTCGCCGGGCACGCCCACCGGTGTCGGCGCCAGGCCATCGTCCAGGGCATGCAGGGTGCGGCCCGGCAAGGCACGGCCGATCGGCACGCCACCCTGGCTGACCTGCTCCACGGTCATCTGCGAGCAGTCGTAGGTGGTGGCGACCACGGTGGCTTCGGTCGGGCCGTAGGTGTTCAGCAGGCGCACCGCTGGCGGGCCATCGGCCAGCCAGGCGCGCAGGGCATCTTCCGGCACCGCCTCACCGCCGACGTGAATCTGCTTCAGTCGGCCATAGGCCTCGGGGGCCCGGCGCTCCAGCGCCAGCAGGCGCCAGTAGGCCGCCGGCAGGTCGGCCACGGTCACGCCGTGGCGGTTGATCTCATCCAGCAGGGTGGCGGTGTCCCACAGCCGCAGGTCGCGCAGCACCACACAAGCGCCGTGGGCCAGTGGCGGGAAGAACTGCTCGACGAAGCCATCGAAGCTGAAGGTGGCGAACTGCAGCACACGGTCGTCCGGGCTCAAGCGCGAGTAGTCGCCGGCCACCTGGCAGAACAGCGACAGGGCCTGGTGGTCGATTGCCACGCCCTTGGGCATGCCGGTGGAGCCGGAGGTGTAGATGACATAGGCGAGGTTGTGCGGTGCAGCCAGGTTGGCCAGCGGCTCGGCAGGCCAGGCGTGCAGCCACTCGGTACCCGGGTCCAGTACCACGCAGGGCAGTTGCTTGCCCAGTTGCAGGCGCTCACGCGAGGGCGCGTCGGCCAGCAGCAGGCCGATGTTGCTGTCCTCGACCATATAGGCCAGACGCTCTTGCGGGTAGTCCGGGTCCAGCGGCACGTAGGCGCCACCTGCCTTGTGAATGGCGATCAGCGCCAGGGCCATGCCCAGGCCGCGCTCGACGGCCACGCCGACCAGGCAATCCGGCCCCACGCCCAGCGCCCGCAGGCGGTGGGCCAGCTGGTTGCTGCTGCGGTCCAGTTCGGCGTAGGTCATCTGCTGGTCGTCGAAGATCAGCGCCAGTGCATCCGGCCGCTCGTAGGCCTGGTGCGCCAGCAGCTGGTGCGCGCACAAGCCGCTGCCAGCCTGGGGCGCCGGGTTCCAGCCGTAAGTCAGCTGCTGGCGTTCGGCACTGCCAAGGAAATCCAGCTCGGCAATGCAGCGCCGTGGCTCGGCGCAGATGGCTTCCAGCAGTGCTTGCCAATGCCCGGCCATGCGCTCGATACGTGCAGCATCGAACAAGTCGGTTGAATAGTTGAACGAGGCAGTTACTCCATCTGAGCGCTCCAGGGTATTGAGCGAGATGTCGTACTGCGCGCCCGGCTCCAGCAGGTCCACTTCCTTGACCTGCAGGCCGTGCAGGGCATCGCTGGACACCTGCTCACCAAGGTCGCGCAGGTGGTTGTACAGCACCTGGAAGAACGGGTTCACGCCCTGGTCGCGCTCTGGGTACAGCGCTTCGGCTACCTCCAGGAACGGTACATCCTTGTTGGCCTGGGCCTGCAAGGTGGTTTCCTTGATCGCCGCCAGCAACTGCGGGAACGGCTGGCTGCCATCGACACTGATGCGGGCCACCACCACGTTGATGAAGAAGCCGATCAGCCCCTCCAGCTCCAGGCGATTGCGGTTGGTGACCGGCACGCCGATGTTGAGCGTGCCCTTGCGGCTGTAGCGCGACAGCACGATGGCATAGGCCGCCAGGAACACATGGAACAGCGTGGCGTTGGATGCCACCGCCAGTGCCCGCAGGCGCTCGGTGAGGGCCTGTGGCAGGCGCACATCGAAACGGCTGCCCTGGTAGCTTTTGACCTGCGGGCGAATGCGGTCGGCAGGCAGCTCCAGCACTTCGAAGTCGTCTTCCAGGCGCGCCTTCCAGTAGTCGATCTGCGCCTGCATCTGCCCCTCGGCCAGCCACTTGCGCTGCCAGGCGGCGAAGTCGGCGTATTGCACCGGCAGCGGCTCGACGGTTTGCGCCTGGCCCGTGGCGGCGGCGTTGTAGGCAGCGGCGAACTCGCGCACCAACAGGCTCATCGACCAGCCATCGGAAACGATATGGTGCAAGGTCAGCGACAGCAGGTGCTCCTGCCCATGCACCTTGAATAGCCGGGCGCGCAGCAGCGGGCCGTGCTCCAGGTCGAACGGGACGAAGGCTTCGGCTTCCAGTTTGCGCATCTGTGCGGCGTGGTCCTGGCCGCTGAGGTCTTCGAAACCGATAGGGACCGTGGCGGCCGGCAGGATGCGCTGCCAGGGCAGGCCGTCGGCCTCGACGAACACCGTGCGCAACGATTCATGGCGAGCCACCAGGGCATCCAGTGCAACCTGCACGGCGGCGCGGTCGAGGTGGCCTTGCATGCGTACGGCCATCGGCGTGTTGTAGGCCAGGCTTTCGGGGTTGAGCTTCCAGAACAGCCACTGGCGGTTCTGCGAACGGGATACCGGCAAGGGTTGCTGGCGGTCGAGGATCTCGATGTCCAGGCCTGCGCGCTGTTCGCCTTCGGCCACTGCCTGGGCGAAGGCCTGCAGGTCAACGGTGTCGAACAGGGTGCGTAGCGGGATATCCACGCCCAGTTGCTTGCGTATCCGCGATACCGCCTGGGTGGCCAGCAGCGAATGGCCGCCAAGGGCGAAGAAGTTGTCGCCCAGGCCTACCTGCGGTACTTGCAGGACTTGCGCCCAGATCTGTGCCAATTGCGTTTGCAGCGGGGTCTGCGGCGCCTGATAGGCCACCTGGGTGGCGACGGGTTCCGGCAGCGCCTTGACATCGACCTTGCCGTTGACCGTGACCGGCAGGTGCTCCAGGACCATCAGGTGGGTCGGCACCATGTGCTCGGGCAGCAGGCTTTTGAGGGTGGCGCGGGTCGATTCCTGCCAGGCCAGGCTGTCGGCCGGCATCTGGCTGGGCACCAGCCAGGCAGCCAGTTGCAGTTGCGGCGCCTGGCCATGCACACGGACCACGGCATTGGTGACACCGCACAGGGCACGCAGCTGGTTTTCGATTTCGGCCAGTTCCACGCGATAGCCACGGATTTTCACCTGGCCATCCATACGCCCGGCGAACTGCAGGTCGCTGCCTTGGCGCACCCAGTCACCGCTGCGGTACAGGCGCTGGCCGTGGCTGCCGCTCGGGTCGGGAACGAAGCGCTCGGCAGTGAGTGCCGGGCGGTTCAGGTAGCCACGGGCCAGGCCGGCGCCGCCGATGTACAGCTCCCCCTTGGCCTTGGCCGGCAGAGGTTGCAGGCAGTGGTCGAGCACCGCGACGCGGGTGTTGGCCAGGGGCTGGCCGAGGCAGGCCTGCCCGTCCAGCTCGTCGACCAGCACACCGACGGTGGTCTCGGTCGGGCCGTAGTGGTTGAACACCTTAAGCGCCGGGGCCAGTTGGCGGATCTTGCCCAGCAGGCCTGGGCTGATGGCCTCGCCACCGAGCACCAGGCACTGGCTCGGCAGCGCCGCGCGGCCAGCCACCAGCATGGCCTCCAGGTGCGACGGCACGATCTTCAGCGCGTCCACCTGGTGCTCGGCCAGGTAGGCGGCGAAGCCTTCGGCATCCAGCACCTGCTCGCGCAGCAGCAGGTGCAGCGTGTGGCCGCCGCACAGGGCGCCAAACAGCATGGTGTGGCCCAGGTCGGCCGCTGGGGTAGAGACCTGGGCCATGCTGCGGATGTGCTGCTGCGGCAGGCGTGCGGCGATGCCGTCGACGTAATTGGCCAGGGCGCCGTGGCTGATCGCCACGCCCTTGGGCTGGCCGGTGGTGCCGGAGGTGTAGACCACGTAGGCCAGGTTGGCCGCTGCCGGTGCGGCGCGTGTGACGCGACCATTACCGGCTTGCGCCCAGTTGAGGTGCTGCACATTTGCCGGTAATTCGGCCTGCCAGTTGCCGGGGGCCAGCACCAGCCGCGTACCACTGTCGGCTAGCATGTAGGCCAGGCGTTCGGCTGGTTGCTCAGGCTCCAGCGGCAGGTAGGCGCCACCGGCCTTGAGCACGCCGAGGATGCTGGCGAGCATGCCGACGCTGCGGTCAGCCAGCACGCCGACCAGCGAGTCCGGCCCCACGCCGGCTTCGGCCAGCCGGCCGGCGATGGCCTCGGCGCGGGCATCGAGTTCGGCGAAGCTGGCCTGCTCGCCGGCAGCCATCACCGCGATACGCTCAGGGTGACGGCGGGCCGCAGCAGCAAAGCGCTCCTGCACCATGGGTACTTCGTCAGCCGGTGCTGCTACGCCAATGGCTGTGGCCAGGCCCGGCAATGCCAGCTCGCCTACGGCGCCAGCCGTTTCGGCGGCCAGCGCTTGCACCAGGGTCATCCAGTGCTCACCGAGGGTTTCGACGGTAGCCGCATCGAATACATCGGTCGCATAGGTGAACGCTGCATGCAATTGCCCGCCGCGCTCGTGGGTGTCCAACGCCAGGTCGAAACGTGCGCTGCGCTTTTCCAGGGCAATCGGCGCCAGGCTCAGGCCGGAGCGGGTCTCGATGGCCTGCACATCCGCCACCTGCGCCTGATGGTTGAACAGCACCCGGAACAGCGGGCTTTCGCTGCTGCGCGGCAGGTCCAGGGCTTCGACCAGTTGCTCGAACGGCAGGTCCTGGTGGCTTTGCGCGCCCACGGCGGTTTCGCGCACGCGCTGTAGCAGGCCGGGGATGTCCAGCAGAGGGTCGATTTCGGTGTGCAGTACCTGGGTATTAATGAAGCAGCCGATCAGGCCCTGGCTTTCCACACGGTTGCGGTTAGCGATGGGCACGCCGACGCGGATCGCAGTCTGGCCGCTGTAGCGCTGCAGCAGCAGCTTGAAGGTCGCCAGCAGGACCATGAACAGGGTGACGTTGTGCTTGCGGGCCACACCGCGCAGGCGTTCGGCGACATCGGCGGCGATCGGGAATTCGTGGCGAGCGCCGCGGTAGCTGGGGCGGCCCTGACGGGTGCGATCCAGTGGCAACTCAAGCGGCGAATGGTCGTCACCCAGGCGTGCCTCCCAGTAGGCCAGTTGGCGTTCCTGTTCTCCGGCCTCGAGCCAGCAGCGCTGCCACAGGGCGTAGTCGCGGTACTGGATTGGCAGCGGCTGCAAAGTGGCCTGGGTGCCGGCCACGGCAGCGTCGTAGAGGTGCAGGAATTCGTCGATCAGCACGTTCATCGACCAGCCGTCGGCAACGATGTGGTGCAGGGTCAGCAGCAGCACGTGGTCCTGCGCCGCCAGTTGCAGCAGGCGCACGCGCAGCAGCGGGCCGCTGGCCAGGTCGAAGGGGGCCAGGGCTTCGGCTTCGGCGATGGTTTCGATGGCGGCCTGACGGGCGTCCTCGTCAAGATCGGCCAGAGCATCCTGGCGCAGCTGCAACGGAGCGGCGACGGCATCGACCTGCTGGCGCACGTCATCACCGTCGGCGACAAAGCGGGTGCGCAGGGTTTCGTGGCGGGCCACCAGGGCATCGAAGGCGTGCTTCAGGGCTGCCAGGTCCAGCGGGCCAGTCAGGCGCACGGCCATGGGCAGGTTGTACGCCGCACCTTGGGGGTCGAGCTGCCAGAGGAACCACATGCGCCGCTGGGCGTACGACAACTGGTCACGCTCGGCCACCTCCACTCCGGGCGCGATCGGCAGCACGGAAAAATCCATGCCCTCGCCCTGCAGCGCCTTGAGGAACAGGCGGCGCTTGTCGGGGCTGAGTTCGATGAAGCGGCGGGCGAGCTTGAGCGTTTGGTCGGCATTCATGTCGAGCGGAGTCCTGGCAGTCGAGCGGTAACTGTCAGACGAAGGTGTGGGGGGCTGATTTAGTGGCGGGGCTGCAGAGCTCTGGCGGTGGCCTTGTCGGCCTCTTCGCGGGCTCGCCCGCTCCCACAGATACACCACAGCTATCGAGGCTTGTGCCGCACCTGTGGGAG
This sequence comes from Pseudomonas sp. B19(2017), assembly GCF_002113165.1. NCBI lineage: Bacteria > Pseudomonadati > Pseudomonadota > Gammaproteobacteria > Pseudomonadales > Pseudomonadaceae > Pseudomonas > Pseudomonas sp. B19(2017). Next base: position 152,817 of record NZ_NEJR01000006.1, on the reverse strand, counting down.
CGGGCATGCCCGCGAAGAGGCCGGTATTGCCATGACAAACATGTAGTCCAAATCCCTATTGCTTGTAGGCCCCTTCCTAAACCCTTCCCGCCCCGGAAATACCCGCCCACAGCCTGCTAGGTTCCTGGCTTCCACCTTAAAAAAAGAGGCGAGCCATGAGCATGCGCATGAACATCTTCGGCCGATATCAAGGCCTGGACGGCGACGAAACCACCACAGGTGCCATCTGCATTGCCAGCCAGGCCAGGGGCCGCGTGCATGGCCGCAACTGGCTGCTTCAAGGCGACCCGACCACACCCTGCCCGCTATGTGGACAAGCGGGCACAATCGTCGAGGGCGAAGCCCGCTGGCGGCAGGATGGTATTCCCACGGCTCTGGACGGAGCACTGGTGCAATGTGGGTGCCCACAGGGCAGCAATCGCCTGGTAGCCAGTGGATATGCACCGCCATCGTCGCGCAGGGCACCTGCACCTGAGCCGGTTCGTGAGGCACCAGCACAGGCCCAGACGGGTAACCCGACAAGAAGTACCTACCAGCCTGAGGTGGTTCAGCCCTCGCCCACGCCACAAGGCATGGAACCCGGCTTCTACATCGTTCCGCGTTGCATGACGTATCAGGAAGTACTGGCAGAACTGGGCGCGCCGCAGGCCAACCTGCCTCGGTCAATTCTGGAGCGGCTGAACCCGACGTATCAGCAGGGGTTCAAGGCGGGCGAGATCTTTGTCATTGGCGATGGCTTGAGGCGCCCGGTGTGCACTCGGGAAGAACTGTCTGCGATGAGTGCAGCAAAACAAGCTCGTGAAGCATTGGCGGAACTGACGCCCGAAGAGGCGGAATTCATGATGCGCCATCAAGCCGAGATTGCTGCGTTGCTCAGCGATGTGAGCCTGGCGATGGGGGTGAGCGAGGCGATGGTTGCCAAGTCGATGGATGAACTCAGCACCCTATTGCAAAAAATAGAGGATCTACATAAAGAGCAATTCATCAAGCACGGGCATCTCCGCCACCCTGAGTTCTTTGCGGAGCGTCAAAGACTGTTCAAGCAATTGAATGCGAACCTGAAAGCAACCACTCTGGACAAGCGACTCAATCTTGGAAGCTATGAAAACCTACGACGAGATTTGGGAATATCATCAAGAAGCCTAGTTCATCACTGGAGTAAAGCAGGGGCCCCGACGCATATTCCTGGTTACTCGACGCACCTAGACAAACTGGCCAAAATGGCTAAATACCTCAAGGCAGGAGGATATATAGGCATTACCATTGGCGGCACTGGCTCGGCATTAAAAATATCGGAAGTTTGCCAGTCAGGGAATGTCAAGAATTGTCAAAAGGTAAAAATTACTGAAGCGGGGAATTTTTCAGGCGGGCTAGCTGCGGGCTGGCTAGGCGGAAAGATAGCAGGTAAAGCCGCCACGAAAGTTTGTTGGAAAGGCGGAGCCGCCGGCTTGGCATGCGGAGTTGTGATTACCGGCGCAGGCGCACTAGCGGGAAGCATTGCAGGTATGGGCGGTGGCGAAGAGTTAGGTGAAGTAATCTTCGAGGTTTTTCAAGATGATTGATCATCTGGACATAAAATTAAGGCTATTTATAGTAGCCTCACCTTTCTGCCTCGGCCTGACCGCACTTGCAATGGACTTTCACATTGCAAGTTCTCAGCAGTATAAAGAAATGGTCACAGCACTTCACCGAAGCCCATGTCTTTCATACGCCATAACCCTTTGGGGGGAGAAAAGCATACGCTCAAGAATGCTGGTGATTTTCATGGTAGCAGGCGCCATCACCTTCCCAACCTCCAGTACTCGCAGAGGCCTGCTTGACAAAGAAGATTATGAGCAACTCCCCAGACCATTAAAAACCAAAATCGTTATTGCATCATGGTTAAATACAATCGGGTTCACTTGGCTAGTTATAAATTACTTCATGATTTAGCCACAACAGAGACAACACAATGCACACATTTGAGAGTTCGCCAGCCGAGTTACCACACACCAGAACTCAGCTCTACGTAACATCCATATCAAAGCTAATAATCATGGGAGGCTTATCAGCGGGACTCTATCTCTACTACTGGAATTACAAACACTGGTCACTCATCCGGGGGCAGCGTGGATTTAAACTAATTCCACTCCTATGTACAATTTTTGGCGCCCTAACAATATACTTCTTAATGAGAAAAATTGTCGCTCGATGCCGCCAAGCGAACCAGCCGATAGAAGGTAGCGCACTCGGCGTCACCCTTATGTATTGCACCCCTCCACTAATGATGATGTGCTGGGAGTTCTCACTTTCCGGTTCCTACCTTGCCAATCTTCCGCTCTCAATCTTGATCATGGCTCCGATCATGCTCATGCTCATCTACATCACATTTTTTGTGGTAGCAATTATACAAGTACAGCAGGCAGTCAATATCTGCGAAGGTGATGCGTGCGGGCTGCAAAACTCACAAATAACTTGGGCAAATGTTATGTGGTTAATTGCTTGCTGGATGCCTATGGCTGCGCTCTTTGGATTCTTGGCAGGTTACGCACCATTCACGAAATAACTCGATCAGCCAAACCTTGTCTGCTGGAACCTGACCCAGATGAATCCATTCTCACAGGAGTTGGGCATAGCCTGAGGCAGGCTGCATAACCTGAGGCATGCACAATCCCTGAGCGGCTTTAGCCGCGAAAGGGCCAGCCCAGCCAATAGAAGGATCAGCGCATCAAACCCAACTCGGCATCATCCAGCAGCGCCTTGGCCATGGCTGCAAAGTAATGCGAAGCCCAGAGCATCTGCTGATCGCCATCCATCAAACCGGTCAGTGACAAGTCGCGTGCATAGCCCATCAGTTCCGAGGCTTGCTCCCGGGCGCTGCGACAGGGGATGCCCTCGGCGATACGGAACAGTGGATGGGTTTGGCCTTCGCCTTGGTAGAAGTAGGTAACGCCGGGGGTGGTTTTGGTTTCGTCGGTCATGGTGTGGTCATCATATGAGTTATGTGCCACCCGTCCGTTTCCACACATTGGGGTGACAGCTGCACACGGGGTGGAAAACCAGGCATATGATGAACCCGGTAGGCCCGAAGGCCTCCCGCGTACAGCTGTCGTGTCAACAATCATCATATGTCTTGCCAGGTTTCCACACCCGATCGCTGAACCGTCAGCGACAGGCAAAGCCTAGAGTGCGGGATTTGCAGGAACAATCAGACGCGTGTCGACAGAGGTTGTAGGGTATTTCGCAAGGGGTGGAGTTGCCAGTCCCGAGGCGTAGGAAGAGTCTGGGATTGTTGTAGGTTGCAGGAGGCATGTCTTGAGAATGCGTCAGGGCTGACAGGTGTTCGCCATGACAGGTTCAGCGCCTGTGAGATCGAGCGCCGCCCGCGCGGCGCTCGATCTCACAGACACCACACCTCTCAAGGCAGGCACATGGCAGCCCTCACTCCCTAATCAGCGCAACACCTCGGAATGCCCCTGCGCCATCGCCACCACCACCTTGCGCTTGCCGGTAAACGGCGACCGCGCATGCGCCGCAAGCATGTTGTCCAGCATCAGCACATCATTCGCCAGCCACGGAAAGCTGATAGTGCATTCATCCAGCACCCCGCGCACTTCATCAAGCAGCGAATCCTCAATGGTCGTACCGTCGCCGTAATACACGTTACGCGGCAGGTCCTCTTCCTCGACAATGTCCATCAACGACTCGCGCACCTCTGGCTGCAGGTTAGACACATGGAACAGGTGCGCCTGGTTGAACCACACGTCCTCCCCGGTCATCGGGTGGCGCGCAACCACCTGGCAGCGCTGGCGGGTGCGCAATTCGCCGTCATCCTTCCAGATGCACTCGATGGCATGGGCCCGGCAATAGGCCTCGACCTGGCCCGGGTCTTCAGTGTTGAACACCTGCGACCATTCCACATCCAGGCCGTTGCCGTAGTTGCGCACGTACATCAGCCCCTTCTCCACCAGCCGCTCACGGATGCGTGCCGGCATGCGTCGGTACACTTCGCGACTGTCGGCAATCGGCGTCTCGCCTCCGGTCTCGGCGGGAATCACGCTGTAGAACCAGATCTTCATCGGCCATTCCAGGGTATAGGCCTGCTCGTTGTGCAGGGGGATGCTCTGGTGCGCCGGGTACTCGGTGGAGGTGTACACGCCTTTGGTCACGTTGCTGCGCGGGGTGGAGCCAAACTCGTAGTTCAGCAGCGGGTGGCCGAAGGACGCGGCGAACTGTCGGAACGCTTCGGCACCACCCACCTCGAACCCGCGAAACAGGATGCCGCCGGCCTGCAGCAGGTGCCGGTCGACCAGCGGCTGCAACTCGGCAAAGGCTTCCAGCAGGTCGATACCCGACTCCGGCGCGCGCACCAGCAGCGGCAGATTGCCGCGTGCGGCATCCAGGGGTTCGATCGCAAAGCTCAGCAGTTCACTCATGTCCGGTCACCTCAGGCCTGGGCCGCATAGGCGGCGAAATCGGGATATGCGCCGTGTCAGCGCCTGCCTGAATGAACGAGCGGGCGATGGGGAAATTCACCCGGGCCGCACACACAGGTAAAGCCTGCGCGCGCCGGTTCGTCTGAACGATGTGCACCCTTCTAACGCCCAGGACCCGTAAATGACTCGCCAGCTTCTGCTCCTCGCCCTGCTCGCCGCAGCCCCTGCCGCCTGGTCGGCGCAGCCATGCGCCGTGGAAATCCATGGCACCGACCAGATGACTTTCGACAAGGCCGCCATCACGGTGCCCAAGGCCTGCGCCGTGTTCACCGTCACGCTCACTCACCCTGGCGACATGCCGAAGAACGTGATGGGCCACAACTGGGTGCTGAGTACCCAGGCCGACATGCAAGGCGTGCTCGACGACGGGCAGAAAGCCGGCGAAGCGCTGGATTACGTGAAGCCCGGCGACACCCGAGTCATCGCCCACACCCGCCTGATCGGCGGCGGTGAAACAGACAGCGTCACCCTCGACACCCGGTCGCTTAAGGCCGGTACCGCCTACAGCTTCTACTGCTCGTTCCCGTTCCACAGCACCTTGATGAAAGGCTCCCTGATCCTCGGCAGCTGACCCGCCCCCACCTCACCAGCGAGATCACGCTTCATGAAAACCTCCTCCCCCGGGGCCATCCGCGAATTGCTGGGCCTGTTGAAACCCTACCGACCGGCGGTCATCGTCTCGGTGCTGCTGGGCATGCTCGGCGGCCTGGCCGTGACCGCCCTGCTGGCCACCGTCAACCAGGGCCTGCATGAGGCCGGCGGCATGAGCCAAGGCGTGATCCTGGCCTTCGCCGGCCTGTGCGTGCTGGCCCTGGTCAGCAGCGTGGCGGCCGACAGCGGCACCAACTACGTTGGGCAGAAAGTCATCGCCCGATTGCGCAAGGACCTCGGCGCCAAGGTGCTGTCAGCACCGATCGAGCAGATCGAGCGCTACCGCACCCACCGCCTGATCCCGGTGCTGACCCGCGACGTCGACACCATCAGCGACTTCGCCTTCGCCTTCGCCCCGCTGGCCATCTCGCTCACCACCGTGACCGGCTGCATGGCCTACCTGGCTTGGCTGTCGTGGCCCATCTTCCTCATCACCCTGGCAGCCATCGGCATCGGCAGTGGCATTCAGTACGTGGCCAGGCAGAAAGGCGTGGCCGGCTTCAACGCCGCCCGCGATGCCGAAGACAACCTGCAAAAGCACTACTCGGCCATTGCCGAGGGCGCCAAGGAGCTGCGCATCGACCGCCGCCGCCGCCACGCCATGCTGACCCGCAACATCCAGGGCACCGCCGATTTCATCGCCAACACCCATATCCGCGCCATCAACATCTTCGTCGCAGCCAAGAGCCTGGGGTCGATGCTGTTCTTCGTGGTCATCGGCCTGACCCTGGCCTTGCAGTCGCTATGGCCGAGCAACGACCCGGCGGTGATGAGCGGCTTCGTGCTGGTGCTGCTGTACATGAAAGGCCCGCTGGAAACGCTGATCGGCAACCTGCCGATCCTCGGCCGCGCCCAGGTGGCGTTCCGCCGCATCGCCGACCTGTCCGAGCGCTTTTCTTCGCCCGAGCCGCACCTGCTGCTGCAGCCGCCGGTCAAGCGCACCGCCCCGGCCAGCGCGCATCTGGAACTGCATAACGTCGAGTACGCCTACCCGCCGGTGGATGGCAACGAGCCGTTCCGCGTCGGGCCGGTGAATCTGAGCATCGAACCGGGCGAGATCCTGTTCATCGTCGGCGAAAACGGCTGCGGCAAGACCTCGCTGATCAAGCTGCTGCTGGGCCTGTACACCCCGCAACGCGGCGAAGTGCGCCTGAACGGCAAGGCCGTCGGGCCGGAGGGGCTGGATGACTATCGCCAGCTGTTCACCACGGTGTTCGCCGATTATTACCTGTTCGACGACCTGGCCGAGCACGAGCACAGTCTGCCCAGCGATGCAACGCGCTACCTGGAACGGCTGGAAATCGCCCACAAGGTAAGCGTGCGCGATGGCGCCTTCACCACCACCGACCTGTCGACCGGGCAGCGCAAGCGCCTGGCGCTGGTCAATGCCTGGCTGGACGGCCGGCCGGTGCTGGTGTTCGACGAATGGGCGGCGGACCAGGACCCGACCTTCCGCCGGGTGTTCTACACCGAACTGCTGCCGGACCTGAAGCGTTTGGGCAAGACCATCATCGTGATTTCGCATGATGACCGGTATTTCGATACGGCGGACAAGGTGGTGCACCTTAGCCGGGGGAAAGTGGTGGAGGCGTTGGAGCCGGCTTGATACGGCAAAGGGGGGCTGCGCGCCCCTCACCCACCACAATCTATAATCGCTCTATAGTTATTCTATAATTCCCTATAAACACCGCCCTGCCAGATCTCTAATGACTCTATAATCGATCTATAATCGATCTATAATCGACTATAAATTGAAACTGAGGGGGGTCGAAATGCCTGAAACTGTCTATCACCGTCCGGCGCTCGCGTCCCGACTGTCGAAATTGATCCTGCAAGTCGCCGTGGGCAGCGCAGCAAGCTCAGGTGTGTTTCTCGCTGCGCCAAGACGTACCGGTAAATCCACCTTTGCTCGCGAAGACCTGCGCCCTGCCCTCGAAACAGCCGGGGCCATCGTGCTGTATGCCGATCTGTGGAAAGACCTGACCAAGGATCCCGGGCAAGTCATCGTAGAAGCGGTGCGGGAAGCGGTCGGGCGTAACGAAGGCTTCATCACCCGGCTGGCAAGGTCATCTGGTATGGATAAGGTCACTGTCGGCGGCCTGAACTTCAGCGTGGACAAGATCGGACTGGGGCAAGATGTCGACCTGACCACCGCCCTGGTGGCGCTTTCCGATGAATCCCGCAAGATCATCGTACTGATCATCGACGAAGCACAGCATGCAATCACGACCGAGCAAGGAACAGCAGCGCTGTTCGCCCTCAAGGCAGCCAGAGACGAGCTCAACAGCTCGAAGCACCATGGCCTGCGCATCGTCTGCACAGGTTCAAACCGGGACAAGCTGGCCATGCTGCGCAACAGCAAGGACCAGGCGTTCTTCGGCGCCTCCATGGTGCAGTTCCCAACGCTGGACAAGGACTTCATCGACTGGCTGTGCGCCAATATCGACCTGCCATGCGCACTCGACCCAGCAGAGGTGTTCCAGCTCTTCAAGGAAAGCGGCTACCGCCCAGAGCTGTTAGGTGCGGCAGCGGATGAAATCCGCTTCGACTTCGGTATCGCGCCCGAGGCCATTCCGGCACGATTCAGAGAGCTTGTTCAGGCACAAGCCAATGACTTGAATGCAAACCTGAAAAAGGTGATCCACAGCCTCACGCCTATCCAGGCTGCGGTTCTACGTGTCATGTGCGTAAAGGGGAACGACTTCGCGCCGTTCGAGGCCCCGACCCTGGCACTGTACGCCAAAGCGATGGAACAGGCTGGTGTGGAGGCGAGCGAAGTGAAGGCCGAGGTACCGGGGGTGCAGCAAGCACTTATCGCCTTGCAGGACAAGAACCTGGTGTGGAAGGCATCGCGTGGGGTGTACGCGGTAGATGAGCAGGTGATAGTCGATATCGTGCGTGCGGACGGCTTGCTGGAAGGCCTTGCCTGAGTGGTTTCCTGAGAGGACGCCGGGGGCGCTTTGCGCCCCTGTCGCGACACAAGGCCGCTCCTACAGGAATACGCGATCACCTGTGGGAGCGGCCTTGTGTCGCGATGGGCTGCAAGGCAGCCCCAACAGGCAGAATCAGAACAACCAGCGATACAGCAGATACGCCACCACCACCGCCAGCACCGGCCGCAGCACGCGGTAGGCTTTGGGGTTGGCGCGCTTGAACTGCTTCACGTGGGTGCTGATCCTGTTGCTGAAGCGCTTGCTCCAGGCATAGGCCTGGTTGATCCCGCCAACGCGCTCGTCATCAGTGTTCTGCGGCGCGGTAGCACGCCCCAGGAACGCGCTGACCTTGCGGTTGATGCGGGTCATCAGCGGGCTGCTGAGCGGGCGCTCGATATCACAGAACAGGATCACCCGAGTAACGTCGGTCTCGTTCTTGACCCAGTGCACGTAGGTTTCATCGAACATCACGTCCTCGCCGTCACGCCAAGCGTACTGCTCACCATCGACGTAGATGCGGCAGGCGTCGGAGTTCGGGGTGGACAACCCCAGGTGGTAACGCAGGGAACCGGCGAACGGGTCGCGGTGCGGGTTCAGGTGGCTGCCGCCGGGCAGCAGGGCGAACATCGCACCCTTGACGTTGGGGATGCTGCTGACCAGCTCGACGGTACGCGGGCACAGGGCTTCGGCCGACGGCAACGGTTTGTCGTACCACTTCAGGTAAAAGCGCTTCCAGCCTTTCTTGAAGAACGAACCGAAGCCGGCGTCGTTATCCTTCTCGGCGGCGCGGATGTAGCCCTCGTCGAACAGGCGCATGGCCTCTTCGCGGATTTCCTGCCAGTTGTCCTTCAGCACATCCAGCTCCGGGAAGCGCTGGCGGTCCAGGTAGGGCTTGGACGGTACGCCGGAGAACAGGTACATCAGGCTGTTGTAAGGGGCGAACAGCGCCGAATGGTTGACGAACTGGCGCAACACCGGCAGGCGAGCCTTGCCGCGCAGGTGCACGAACAGCACGCTGCCAAAAAACACCAGCAAGACACCCGCCTTGGCTGCAAAGGAAAAGGTCATGCTTTCACTCCTTGAGGAAGCAACAGGGCTGTGGCCCTGCGCTCCGATAAATCATCCTGCCATCATAAACTGATGCCGCCAGGGTAAAAACAGCCCGGGCGGCAACTCAATCATGAAGATTTTGCAATAAAGCAAGCCACCGAACGTTGCGCCGGGTCAGCGGCAAGGCCGTTTACTGCTGGTTTTCCTGCTCGCTGAACATGTCGCTGAACAGCATGCTCGACAGGTAGCGCTCGCCGGAATCCGGCAAGATCACGACGATGGTCTTGCCCTGCATTTCCGGCTTTTCGGCCAGGCGCACGGCCGCCGCCATCGCCGCGCCACAGGAAATACCGCAGAGGATGCCCTCTTCCTGCATCAGGCGGATGGCCATGGCCTTGGACTCTTCGTCAGTCACCGTTTCCACCTGGTCGACCATCGACAGGTCAAGGTTCTTCGGCACGAAGCCGGCGCCGATGCCCTGGATCTTGTGCGGGCTGGGCTTGAGTTCCTCGCCGGCCAGGGTCTGGGTGATCAGCGGGGATGCCAGCGGCTCCACGGCCACCGAGGTGATCGCCTTGCCCTGGGTCTGCTTGATATAGCGCGACACGCCGGTGATGGTGCCGCCGGTGCCCACGCCCGCCACCAGCACGTCGACCGCGCCATCGGTGTCGTTCCAGATTTCCGGGCCGGTGGTCTTCTCGTGGATCGCCGGGTTGGCCGGGTTTTCGAACTGGCCGGGCAGGAAGTACCGGGCCGGGTCGGAGGCGACGATTTCGCTGGCCTTCTCGATGGCGCCCTTCATGCCCTTGGCCGGGTCGGTCAGCACCAGCTCGGCGCCCAGCGCCTTCAGCACCTTGCGCCGCTCCAGGCTCATCGAGGCAGGCATGGTCAGCATCAGCTTGTAGCCACGGGCTGCGGCGACGAAGGCCAGGCCGATGCCGGTGTTGCCCGAGGTGGGTTCGACGATGGTCATGCCCGGCTTGAGCTTGCCGCTGCTTTCGGCATCCCAGACCATGTTCGCGCCGATGCGGCATTTGACCGAGTAGCCCGGGTTACGCCCTTCGATCTTGGCCAGGATGGTCACGCCGCGCGGGGCAATGCGGTTGATCTGCACCAGCGGCGTGTTACCGATGGAGTGGGCGTTGTCTGCAAAGATACGGCTCATGGCAGGAGTCCTTGGCATGAAAGTAAGCAGGGAAAGACCTCAAGGGTAAGCCCGGGGCGAAGGCCCGTAAAGCCTGTTCGAACTCCCGCGGACGCGTTGCGGTCAACCGCATATCCTGCCTTGGAGACACGTTGATGAAAGCCCGTTATCGCTGGCCGTTGATCGGCCTGGCCAGCCTGATCGTGCTGTTGGTGGCACTGCACCTGGCCCTGCCCTATCTGGTGCGCAACTACCTCAACGACAAATTGGCCGACATGGGCGACTACCGTGGCCAGGTGGCCGATGTGGACCTGGCCTGGTGGCGCGGCGCGTACCAGATCAACGGGCTGAAGATCGTCAAAACCACCGGCAAGGTGCCAGTACCGTTTCTCGACGCGCCGCTGATCGACCTGTCGGTGAGCTGGCACGCCCTGTGGTACGACCGCGCAGTGGTTGCCGAAGTGGTGTTCGACCGGCCGGAACTCAACTTCGTCGATGGCGGCAACAAACAGAACTCGCAGACCGGTCAGGGCACCGACTGGCGCCAGCAACTGGAAAAACTGCTGCCGATCACCCTGGACGAGGTTCGCATCGACAACGGCGTGCTCACTTTCCGCAACTTCAACTCCAGGCCACCGGTCAACCTCAAGGCCACCCAGCTCCATGCCAGTATCCGCAACCTCACCAACATTCGTGACGAAAAGGGCCGACGCGATGCCAGTTTCGATGGCACGGCGCTGATCGTAGGCGATGCCAAGGTGGAAAGCCGTGCCACGTTCGACCCGTTCAGCGATTTTGATGACTTCGAGTTCCGCCTGCGCGCCACGGGTATCGAGCTGCGCAAACTCAATGACTTCGCCAGCGCCTACGGCAAGTTCGACTTCAATGCCGGGCATGGCGATGTGGTGATAGAGGCCGAAGCGACCAAGGGCCGATTGAACGGGTACATCAAGCCGCTGTTGCGGGATGTGGATGTGTTCGACTGGCAGCAGGATGTGCAGGAAAAGGACAAGGGTTTCTTCCGCTCGGTCTGGGAAGCGCTGGTGGGCGCCACCGAGACGGTATTGAAGAACCAGCCAAAGAACCAGTTCGCGACCCGTGTCGAACTCAGCGGTAGCGTGCACAAGCAGGATATCAGCGCCTTCGAGGCGTTTCTGCAGATACTGCGCAACGGGTTCATCGAGGCGTTCAATGCGCGGTACGAGCGTGATGCGCCGGATTCCGACCAGGATTGAGTGACGGGGCATTCAGGGACTGAATACCCGGTCTGCGTTTCCAGTCGACGAACCCCGCGTTATAGTCGGTGACAAATCAAGAACAGGTGTTGGCCCTTTCGCGGGCACGCCCGCTCCCACAGGTACTCCACAGATCCGGAAGTTTGTGCAGTTCCTGTGGGAGCGGGCGTGCCCGCGAAGAGGCCCTGACAGGCATAAGGCAGAGGACAGACCCATGAAGTTCGAAGGCACCCGCGACTACGTCGCCACAGACGACCTGAAACTGGCAGTAAACGCGGCCATCACCCTCGAACGCCCCTTGCTGGTAAAGGGCGAACCCGGCACCGGCAAGACCATGCTTGCCGAGCAGCTGGCGGCCTCGTTCGGTGCGCGCCTGATTACCTGGCACATCAAGTCCACCACCAAGGCCCACCAGGGCCTCTACGAGTACGACGCGGTCAGCCGCCTGCGGGACTCGCAACTGGGCGTGGACAAGGTCCACGATGTGCGCAACTACCTGAAAAAGGGCAAGCTGTGGGAGGCCTTCGAGGCCGAGGAACGGGTCATCCTGCTGATCGACGAAATCGACAAGGCCGACATCGAGTTCCCCAACGACCTGCTGCAAGAGCTCGACAAGATGGAGTTCTACGTCTACGAAATCGACGAGACCATCAAGGCCAGACAGCGCCCGATCATCATCATCACCTCCAACAACGAAAAGGAGCTGCCGGACGCCTTCCTGCGCCGCTGCTTCTTCCACTACATCGCCTTCCCCGACCGCACCACCCTGCAACAGATCGTCGACGTGCACTACCCGAACATCAGCCAGTCGCTGGTCAGCGAGGCGCTGGACGTGTTCTTCGACGTGCGCAAGGTACCAGGCCTGAAGAAAAAGCCCTCCACCTCCGAACTGGTCGACTGGCTCAAGTTGCTGATGGCCGACAACATCGGTGAAGCGGTGCTGCGCGAACGCGACCCGACCAAGGCCATTCCGCCGCTGGCCGGTGCGCTGGTGAAGAACGAGCAGGACGTGCAGTTGCTCGAGCGCCTGGCCTTCATGAGCCGGCGCGGCAACCGCTGACAGGAGCCGGGCCATGCTGCTCAACCTGTTCAATGAAATGCGCGCGGCCAAGGTGCCGGTGTCGGTACGCGAACTGCTCGACCTGCACCAGGCCCTGCAAAAGCGCGTGGTGTTCGCCGACATGGACGAGTTCTACTACCTCGCCCGCGCCATCCTGGTGAAGGACGAGCGCCACTTCGACAAGTTCGACCGCGCTTTTGCCGCCTACTTCAAGGGCCTGGAGAACCTCGACCGGCATATCGAGGCGCTGATCCCCGAAGACTGGCTGCGCAAGGAATTCGAACGTTCGCTGACCGACGAGGAGCGCGCTCAGATCCAGTCGCTGGGTGGCCTGGACAAGCTGATCGAGGAGTTCAAGAAGCGCCTCGAAGAGCAGAAGGAGCGTCACGCCGGCGGCAACAAGTGGATCGGCACCGGCGGCACCAGCCCGTTCGGTTCGGGCGGCTTCAACCCCGAGGGCATCCGTGTGGGCGAGGCCGGCAAGCGCCAGGGCAAGGCGGTGAAGGTGTGGGACCAGCGCGAATACAAGAACCTGGACGACCAGGTGGAGCTGGGTACGCGCAACATCAAGCTGGCCTTGCGCCGGCTGCGCAAGTTCGCCCGTGAAGGCGCCGCCGAAGAGCTGGACATCGACGGCACCATCGACCACACCGCACGGGATGCCGGGCTGCTGAACATCCAGATGCGCCCCGAGCGGCGCAACACGGTGAAGCTGCTGTTGTTGTTCGACATCGGTGGCTCGATGGACGCCCACGTCAAGGTCTGCGAAGAACTGTTCTCGGCGTGCAAGACCGAGTTCAAGCACCTGGAGTATTACTACTTCCACAACTTCGTGTACGAATCGGTGTGGAAAAACAACCTGCGCCGCACCTCGGAGCGCTATTCCACCTTCGACCTGCTGCACAAGTACGGCGATGACTACAAGGTGGTGTTCGTCGGCGACGCGGCCATGGCGCCCTACGAAATTACCCAGCCAGGTGGCAGCGTGGAGCACTGGAACGAAGAAGCCGGGTACGTGTGGATGCAGCGTTTCATGGAGAAGTTCAGGAAGATCATCTGGATCAACCCGTATCCGAAGCAGGCCTGGGACTACACCGCATCGACCCATCTGGTGCGTGACTTGATCGAGGACAAGATGTACCCGCTGACCTTGCAGGGGTTGGAGGAAGGGATGCGTTACCTGTCCAAGTGATGCGGGCTGTAAAGGCCTCTTCGCGGGCGCGCCCGCTCCCACAGGGTTTTGCACAAGCCCGAGGCCTGCGCCGAACCTGTGGGAGCGGGCATGCCCGCGAAAGGTCCAGCAGCCTTATCGCCAACGGTCCAGGTAAACCTGCTGCTCCCGCCACGCCTCATCCTGCACCACCGCCCGGAACCGCACCACCGCCCCCGGCATGCACTGCGCCAGTTGCGCCAGCGCCAGCGGCGTCAACGCCCCCAGCCGCGGATAGCCGCCAATGGTCTGCCGGTCGTTGAGCAACACGATCGGCTGCCCATCAGGCGGCACCTGCACCGCCCCCAGCGGAATCCCCTCGGAAATCATCGGCGCGCCCTGGTAGGCCAACTGCGGCCCAAGCAGGCGGATGCCCATACGGTCGGCCCGACTGTCCAGCGTCCACTCGCGGTTGAACGCCTCGAACAGGCTGGTACCACTGAAATCACCGATCTGTGCCCCCATCACCAGGTCAAGCACAGGCTTTTGTGCGTACTGTGGCCGCAGCGCTTCCGGTACCTCACGCAGGGTCGCCGGCGTGCCTGAAAATGCCAGCGCCTGGCCTTTGCCGAGCGCAGAGCCCTGGCCATCGATACCGCCCAGTTCTTCCCGCACAACCGTGGCACAACTGCCCAGCACATCCTCGCCCAGAAACCCGCCAGGTGCTGCCAGATACGCCCGCACGCCCTGCCTCGGCTGTTTCAGGCTCAACCGCTGCCCCTTGGCCAATGCAAAGCTGCGCCAGGGCGCCAACGGCTGATCATCGACCCGTGCATCCAGGTCGGCACCGGCCAGGGCCAGCACACAATCCTGCTCGGCAACTACACAGAAACCACCCAGCGCTACCTCGACCACCGGCGCCGCCAGCGGGTTGCCCAGCAGCCAGTTGGCCCAGTGCATCGCCACCCAGTCCAGCGCCCCGCCCTGGGTCACCCCCAGGTGGCGTACGCCGAAGCGCCCGGCATCCTGCAACTGGCACAGCGGCGTACTGGCCTCGATCTTCAATTGCTTCATCCTTGCGCCTCCACATCACCGCCCAACGCCACGAACTCGCTGCGTGAAACCGGCACGAAGCGCACCCGGTCACCGGGTTGCAACAAGCTGTAGCCCTCGCGCTCGCGGTCGAACAGGCGCACCGGGGTGCGCCCGATCAGGTTCCAGCCACCCGGCGACACCGCCGGATAGGCCGCCGTCTGGCGCTCGGCAATGCCGACACTGCCGGCCGCCACGCGCTTGCGCGGGGTGCTCAGGCGCGGGCTGGCCAGGCGTTCGTCCACCAGGCCCATGAAGCCGAAACCAGGGGCGAAACCCAGGGCGAATACCGGGTACTCACGCTCGCTGTGCAAGCGGATCACCTCTGCTTCACTCAAGCCGCTGCGGGCCGCCAGCACCGGCAGTTCCGGGCCGACGCTGGCGTCGTACCACACCGGGATCTCATGGCGGCGCCCAGCGCTGCCCGTATCTGGCTGCATGCCTTCCAGCGCACGAAGGATCAGCGCCCTCGCCTGCCCCGGTGGCAGGTCGAACTGCACCATCAGCGTGGTGTAGGACGGCACCAGGTCCAGCAAATGCTCGCCGAACGCCGCGTGCAAGCGCTGGCTGGCGGCGAGCAGCCACGGCATGTTGGCCTCGTCGATACGCTCGAACAGGCGCACCATCAGGCTGTCGATGGCCACCACTTCAATGCGCGGTTTCATCGCGACTCCAAGGCATCGAGGGCCTGGCGAATCTGCCGCACCGCCGCCACCGAACTGTCGTTGTCGCCGTGCACGCAGAGGGTGCGGGCCGCAAGCATCAATGCACTGCCATCGTCCGCCACCAATGTTTCGCCACGGGCCAGGCGCACGGCCTGTTCGACCACCAGCGCCGGGTCGTGGTGCACCGCGCCGGGCAGGCGCCGCGACACCAGGTGGCCACTGGCGGTGTAGGCGCGGTCAGCGAACGCTTCGAACCACAGCGGCACGCCAATTTCATCGCCCAGGGCCTGGGCGGCGCGGTTGTCGGCGGTGGCCATCAGCATCAGCGGCAGCTCGCCGCCATACGCCGCCACAGCTTCCAGTACGGTACGCAGCTTGAGCGGGTCGGCCATCATGTCGTTGTACAGCGCACCATGGGGCTTCACATAGGCCACGCGGCCGCCCGACACTTTGCAGATGCCATCCAGCGCACCGATCTGATAGTGCAGCAGGTCGCGGATTTCCTCCGGGCTGCAGGCCATGGAACGGCGGCCGAAGCCGACCAGGTCCGGGTAGGCCGGGTGCGCGCCGATGGTTACCCCGTGCTCCAGCGCCAGGGCCACGGTGCGGCGCATGGTGCCGGGGTCGCCAGCGTGGTAGCCGCAGGCGATGTTGGCGCAATCGATATAGGGCATGACCTCGGCGTCCAGGCCCATGCGCCAGCTGCCGAAACTCTCGCCCATGTCGCAATTGAGTAGCAGGCGTTCCACCGCGCGGCCTCCGTTTTCGTTGTTCATAAGCCTACCTTACCGCGCCTGCAGTTGTTTGCCGCGGGTTTCCGGCAAGCTCAGCGCCGCAACGATCACCACGCCGTAGGACACAGCCGAAAACACGCCGATACCCAGGCCCAGCGGTATTTTCTGGCCAAGCACGCCGATCAGCAGCGGGAACAGCGCGGCGATGACCTTGCCGATGTTGTAGCAGAAGCCCTGCCCGGAACCACGGATGCGGGTGGGAAACAGTTCGGTCAGGAACGCGCCCATGCCGCTGAAGATGCCCGAGGCGAAGAAGCCCAGCGGGAAGCCCAGCCACAGCATCACGCCATCGCTGACGGGCATCTGCGTGTACAGCAGCACGATGACGAACGAGCCCACGGCGAACAGGATGAAGTTCTTCTTGCGCCCCAGCAGGTCGGACAGGTACGCACTGACCACATAGCCGACGTAGGAACCGACGATCACCATGGCCAGGTAGCCGCCGGTGCCCAGCACGCTCAGGCCGCGCTCGTTCTTGAGAAAGGTCGGCAGCCACGAGGTGATGGCGTAGTAGCCGCCCAATGCGCCGGTGGTCAGCAGCGACGCTCGCACGGTGGTCCAGAGCATGCCGGGGGCAAAAATCTCGTAGAACTGCGCAGGAGCCTCGGCCCTTTCCACCGCCTTGGCCTCGCGGTACACCTCAGGGTCCTTGACCAGGCGGCGGACGAAGATCACGAAGATCGCCGGCACCAGGCCCAACAGGAACAGCGCACGCCAGGCCTGCTCTGCCGGCAGCCAGGAAAACAGCAGCGCGTACAGGATGGCGGTGAGGCCCCAGCCAAGCGCCCAGCCGGACTGCACCATGCCCACCGCCTTGCCACGGTCCTGGGCGCGGATCACCTCGCCGATCAGCACCGCGCCGGCAGTCCACTCTCCGCCAAAGCCGAAGCCCATCAGGGTGCGAGCGATCAGCAGTTGCTCGTAGTTCTGGGCGAAGCCGCAGAGGAAGGTGAAGAAGGCAAACCACAGCACCGTCAGTTGCAGGGTGCGCACGCGGCCGATGCGGTCGGAGAGAATGCCGGCCACCCAGCCTCCCACGGCCGAGGCGATCAACGTGCTGGTATGGATCAGCCCGGCTTCGGTGGTGGTGATGCCCCACAGCATGATCAGCGTGGGGATGACGAAGCTGAGCATCTGTGTGTCCATGCCGTCCAGGCCATAGCCGATCTTGCAGCTCCAGAAGGTGCGGCGTTGCTGTGAGTCTATGTCGCGGTACCAGGCAAAGGGCCCGGACGAAGAGGGGGAATTGACCTGCTGCTGTACGCCGGTGGGGTTCATGCTTGCCTCGGCTTGTTGGTATTGTTTTATGGGCGACAAAGTGTCGCGGCCTGTGCGTCATTGTTCAGAGGCCGCGCCACCTGCGTCCAACGATAAAAACCGCCGGTCTGGAACAAGAAAAACTGATCATGAACCTTCGCTTCCTCGAAACCTTCGTCTGGGTTGCCCGGCTCAAGAGCTTCCGCCTGACCGCAGAAAAGTTGTTCACCACCCAGGCCTCGGTGTCCAGCCGCATCGCTGCGCTGGAGGCCGACCTGGGTGTGAAGCTGCTGCTGCGCGATTCACGCGGTGTCAGCCTGACCCCGGAGGGCGGCAAGGTCCTGGAATATGCCGAGCGCATGCTGGAAACCGCCAAGGCCATGAAGCAGTCGCTGGACAGCGACCGGGCCAAGGTCGGGCGCATCCGTATCGGGGTGATGGACACGGTGATCCACACCTGGATGAGCGCGCTGGTGGCGGAGCTGACCGAGCGTTACCCGCAGGTGGAGATCGAGCTGGTGGCCGACACGGCGCTGAACCTTCGCGAGCAACTGCAAAAGGGCTTTCTCGACGTGATCCTGCAGACCGACCTGCTGCGCGAGCAGTCGATCCGCAGCCTGGACCTGGCGCGCTACCCGATGGGTTGGGTGGTGGCCGCCGGCTCGCACCAGCACCGCGACTACGCGTCACTGGCCGAGCTTGGGCGGGAACGCATCATCACCTTCTCGAAAAACTCGCGGCCGCATCAGGAAGTACTGAGTCTGCTGCAGAGCGCGGGGGCCGAAACGCCGCGGCTGAATTGTGTGAATTCGGTGGCGGCGATTACCCGGCTGTTGCGCGACGGGTTTGGCATTGGCGCATTACCGCCGGCACTGGTGGATGCCGAGTTGAGCCGGGGTGAGCTGGTATTGCTGCAGGGGCTGCAACCACCGCCAAGCCTGGAGCTGGTGGTGGCCTGGCAGACCGGGGTGGTGCTGGTGGATGAAGTGGTCGGGGTTTGCCGGCAGGTGCTGGAGAGGTATGCGCGGGATGTGGGTGGGCAGCGGATAGTATTGGTCTGACTGATTGGCTTTGTCTGTGCGGGCCCTTTCGCGGGCTTGCCCGCTCCCACAAGAACTGCACAGCTCTCAAGGCCTGTGATGATCCTGTGGGAGCGGGCAAGCCCGCGAAAGGGCCGGCACAGACACAGTAAAAATCAGCGCCAGCTCTCTTTCACCGCCCTGCGCCGCCCACCCAGGATCACCCAGCCAATCGCCAGCAACAGGCTCTCGACCACAAAGGCCAGCACAAACCCTGCACCGACGCCCCAGCCAACCGCCTCGGGCACCAGCAGAATCTGGTAGCTGTAGCCATTTAGGGTTTCGTCGCGCAACTGCGGGTCGGCCTGCACCAGCACGTGCCAGGTACGCAGTGCCCATGGCCCCTGCAGCGCCTGCCATTCGTTTTCCAGCAGTTCGTTGCGGATCATCAGGCTTTCGATGCTGTTGGCGTCACTGAGGAATACCGGGTCGTCGCTACTGCGGTAATGCCGCAGCAGCGCCTGCAGGTCACCATTGAAGAAGCGTTCGGCGGTCTGCCGGAAACCGTCGAGCGCCTCGCGCGATTCGAACAGGTGCGCCTCGACCCGCTGGCTGTAGTCCTTCACCAGCCCCGGAACCTGGATACCGGCCAGCAGGCCGAAGGTGAACAGCAGCAACCGCAGGTAACTTCTGAACATGCCGCGTCCTTAGCTCTGGCCGTGCGCCACGCACTCGCCGTGCCGCCACAGGGCCCACTGACCCGGTGCGTAGCGCTGCCAGGTCTCGTTTTCGGTCAAGGCCTCGGTGGCGATCACCGTGACCACGTCGTTGGGGGTGGTTTCGGTGTGAAAATCGACGATCAGGTCGACATCCTTCAACCGTGCCGCACCAAAGGGCGCACGGCGGGTAATGTGCACCAGCTTGGTCGAACAGAAGCAGAACAGCCAGTCACCGTCGCTGAGCATGCAGTTGAACACGCCCTGGCCGCGGTAGCCGGCACAGGCTTCGACCAGCACCGGCAGCAGCTGTTCCACCGGCACGGGCTCGGGGAAGGCACTGCGGATCCGGTTGAGCAGGTCGCAGAAGGCCGCCTCGCTGTCGGTGTCGCCCACCGGCCGGTAGAAACTGGCCTGGCCCTTGAAGTCACCCAGCTGGCCATTGTGCGCGAAGCACCAGTTGCGGCCCCACATCTCCCGCACGAACGGGTGGGTGTTGGACAGGCACACCTTGCCGACGTTTGCCTGGCGTATGTGGCCGATGACCACTTCGCTCTTGATCGGGTAACGCTGCACCAGGTTGGCCACTTCCGACTCGCTGCTGGCGGCCGGGTCCTGGAACAGGCGCAGGCCACGGCCTTCGTAGAAGCCGATGCCCCAGCCGTCACGGTGCGGGCCGGTACGGCCGCCGCGCTGCATCAGGCCGGTGAAGCTGAAGACGATGTCGGTGGGAACGTTGGCACTCATGCCCAGCAGTTCGCACATAGGCGTGTCTCCACTTACAGACGGGGCTCGACCCGGCCGCCGCCATGCAGGGCGGCAGGGCGTGGGTCGTCAAGGTAGCGGTCCCGGCGCTCGGCGGCCAACGGCGCTTGGGCAGCGAGTGCGTCATCTTCGGCGACCTGGCGCTGGGCCGCGGCCTCGGCCTGGGCGCGGCGCTCGCGGGCGCGCTTTTCCAGCGGCCAGCGTAGCGCCACGAAGAGGAAATAGAGGCTGAAGGCGAACATGCCGTACATGGCAAAGTCCGACACCGCGCGCCAGGCGTTGTTGCCGACCTTGAAGGCGACATCCAGGGCTGTGATGGCGATCGCCGGGGCGAAGCTGTCCTTGACCGGGTCGACGATGGTCGGGGTCAGCAGCAGCACCGCCAGCACCACCCGCAGCGGTTCGCGCAGCCAGCGCCACATCCAGCCGGTGAGTTTGAAGCCCACCAGCAGGCAGCCCAGGGCGGCAACCGCGTATAGGCCCCAGGCCAGGGTGTAGTCGTTCTCGGTCATGGTGTTCGTGCAAGCCAGGCAAAGAGATGCCTATGATAAACACTTTTCCGGGCGCAGACAGTGTTTGCCTGTGCCGGCCTCTTCGCGGGCTTGCCCGCTCCCACAGGGACCGCACAGCTTTCAAGAACTGTGGTGAACCTGTGGGAGCGGGCAAGCCCGCGAAGAGGCCGGCACAGGCAACCCCAATCAAGAGATCCTCAATGCCAACCAAGCCCCAACCCCCGATTGCCCACGCCGACAACACCGCCGACCCGTACGCCTGGCTGCAACAGCGCGACTCCCCCGAGGTGCTTGCCTACCTGCAGGCCGAGAACGCCTATCAGGAAGCCTGTCTGACCGACCAGGCGCCACTGCGCGAGCAACTGTTCGAAGAGATCAAGGGCCGCATCCTGGAAACCGACCTGTCGCTGCCGGCGCCGTGGGGCCCCTACCTGTACTACACCCGTACCACCGCAGGCGACGAATACCCGCACCACTACCGCTGCCCACGCCCGGCCGACGACTCCAACACGGTCGATGAAAGCCAGGAGCAACTGCTGCTCGACCCCAACGCCCTGGCCAACGGTGGCTTCCTGTCCCTCGGCGCGTTCAACGTCAGCCCCGACCACCGCCTGCTGGCCTACAGCCTGGACACCAGCGGCGACGAAATCTACACCCTGTACGTCAAGGACCTGGCCAGTGGCAGCGTCACCACCCTGCCCTTCGACGACTGCGACGGCAGCCTGACCTGGGCCAACGACAGCCAGACACTGTTCTTCGCCGAACTGGACGACACCCACCGGCCGTGGCGCCTGCGTCGCCACACCCTGGGCAACGAAGGCGCGCAGATTGTGTTCGAGGAGCCCGACGGGCGCTTCTTCCTGCACTGCTACCGCACCAGTTCCGAACGCCAGCTGGTGCTGTTGCTCAACAGCAAGACCACCAGCGAGGCCTGGGTGCTGGACGCGGAAACCCCGCAGGCACCGTTCACTTGCCTGGCGCCACGCGTCGAAGGCCACGAATACTTCCCCGACCACGGCCAGCTTGACGGCCAGTGGCGCTGGTTCATCCGCACCAACCAGGACGGCATCAACTTCGCCCTGTATCACGCTCCGGTCGCACCGGTGCCCAGCCGTGAGCAGTGGCAGGTGCTGGTGCCGCACCGCGACGCGATCATGCTCGAGGGCCTCAGCCTGAATGCCACTGCGCTGACCCTCAGCCTGCGCGAAGGCGGCCTGCCGATCATCGAAGTACGTCCCCAAGGCCTGGCGGCCTACCGTGTCGAACTGCCCGATGCGGCCTACAGCCTGTACGTGCAGGACAGCCTGGAGTTCGCCAGCCCGCGCCTGCGCCTGCGCTACGAGGCCCTCAACCGCCCCGCCCAGGTGCGCCAGCTGGAACTGGCTACTGGCGCCCAGGCGGTGCTCAAGCAAACCCCGGTACTCGGGCCGTTCGATGCCGATGACTATGTCAGCGAGCGCCTGTGGGCCACCGCAGCGGACGGCACCCGGGTGCCGATCAGCCTGGTGCGCCGCCGCCAGGATCTGGGCCAGACCATGCCGCTGTACCTGTATGGCTACGGCGCCTATGGCGAAAGCCTCGACCCGTGGTTTTCGCATGCGCGCCTGAGCCTGCTGGAGCGCGGCGTGGCCTTTGCCATCGCGCATGTGCGTGGTGGTGGCGAACTGGGCGAAGCCTGGTACCGTGCCGGCAAGCAGGAGCACAAGCACAACACATTCAGCGACTTCATCGCTTGTGCCGAGCACCTGATCGCCGAAGGTGTGACGGCTGCCGACCGCCTGGCCATCAGTGGCGGCAGCGCTGGTGGCCTGCTGATGGGTGCAGTGCTCAACCTGCGCCCCGAGCTGTTCCGCTGCGCGATTGCCGAAGTGCCGTTCGTCGACGTGCTCAATACCATGCTCGACCCTGAGCTGCCGCTGACCGTGACCGAGTACGACGAATGGGGCAACCCTGAAGAGCCGGAGGTGTATGAGCGGATCAAGGCCTACGCACCGTACGAGAACGTGAAGGAACAGGCCTACCCGGCGATGCTGGTGGTGGCGGGCTACAACGACAGCCGCGTGCAGTACTGGGAAGCGGCCAAGTGGGTGGCGCGGCTGCGCACGCGCAAGACCGACGACAATCTGCTGCTGCTCAAGACCGAAATGGGCGCTGGCCATGGCGGTATGAGTGGGCGGTACCAGGGCTTGAAGGATGTGGCGCTGGAGTATGCGTTCGTGTTTGGTGAGCTGGGTGTGGCGTAAAACCCAGGGTTGAGTACCCGCGCCGATCCCTGTGGGAGCGGGCATGCCCGCGAAGAACTCAACGCGGTGGTTGGCACCGGCTTCGCCGGTGTTCGCGGCGGTTCGACGCCTCGACACGCCCGCACCCACAGAATCCGGTGCAGGCTGATTTTATTTAATCATCATCCACCGCCGGCTTCGGCGGCTCCGGCCGCAACCCCGGCAACGGCTGATCTTTCGGCGGCCCGGGTACCGGCATCGGCGGTAACAATGGCGCCCCCGGCTTGTTGTCGTAGGCCTTGGGCGGCGTACTGGGGGTAATCTGCGGATATGGCGTAGGCGTAGGCGTACCTGGTGCACCGGGCACCGGCGTGGTCAGCCGGGGTGGCGTACTGGCAGCTTCGGCCATGGCCAGGCCGGCCAACATCAGCAGAGCGAGGATCGCGCGAAACATCAGCAACCTCCTGTCGGGAACCTTCCTACAGGCTACGCCTAAATCCAGGCTTCCGCCTGTCCGCCTGCCCCGCAAGCGCGCTAGACTCAGTGGCATAACCGTCATTTGCCTGATCAGTACAAAGGAAACACCATGAGCTCCACCTCTTCCGCCGCTGCCACCGCGCGACTGGACCGCATCCTGGCCGATGCCAAGCGCGACAAGGAAATGGGCTACCGCGACAAGGCCCTGAGAATGTACCCGCACGTCTGCGGCCGCTGCGCCCGCGAGTTCTCCGGCAAGCGCCTGAGCGAGCTGACCGTGCACCACCGCGACCACAACCACGACAACAACCCGCAAGACGGCTCCAACTGGGAGTTGCTGTGCCTGTACTGCCACGACAACGAGCACTCGCGCTACACCGACCAGCAGTACTTCAGCGAAGGCTCCACCAGCACCCCGAGCATCGCCAAGGCCACCCATAACCCGTTCGCCGGGCTGGCGGGCATGCTGAAGAAAGACTGACCATCGATTCGCCCCCCGCTGCTACCGGGCAGCCCGTATAATCGCGCTTTTTTCGCGAAGGGCCCCGGTACGTGGCAAACAAACGATACAGCTGCATCGGCCTGTTCAACCCCAAGTCGGCAGAGAACGTCGGCTCGGTGATGCGCGCCGCGGGTTGCTACGGCGTCAATTCGGTGTTCTACACCGGCAAACGCTATGAGCGTGCCCGTGACTTCGTCACCGACACCAAGCGCGTGCACTACGACATCCCGCTGATCGGCATCGATGACCTGCAGCGCATCATCCCGCTGGGCTGCACGCCGGTGGCTGTAGAACTGGTTGAAGGTGCGCGGCCATTGCCGGAGTACACCCACCCGGACCGGGCTATCTATATCTTCGGGCCGGAAGACGGCAGCCTCAGTGCCGATGTACGGGCGTGGTGCGAAGAGACCATCTACATTCCGACCGACGGCTGCATGAACCTGGCGGCGACGGTGAACGTGGTGCTGTATGACCGCATGGCCAAGGGCCTGAACACCCGTTCGGGGCCCCGGTTCAAATAGCCGACTGAACGATGACGGTGGCCGACAGGTCACCTGCATACACTTCAGACGGAGACCTTGCCATGCTTGATATCCATTCGGCAGCGACATCGCAGGACAACAATGTTCATGGCCTTGAGCGCGCCAGTTCGCTGGCTGGTGGCGCTTTGATGGTAAGCAAGGGGTTGCGTCACGGCGGCCTGGTCGGCTTGTTGCAGATTGCCGTGGGCGGCCTGGCCCTGGCTCGGGGCTTCAGCGGGCACTGTGCAACCAAGGCCTGGTGGCAGCGGCATCGGCAGGAATATCACCGCTTGCGTTCGGACATCGAGCGCAGCGCGGCGGAGCTGGAGGCATTAAAGGCCAGTGCCGACGCGGCGACGCAGGGAGTGACGGTGACCGGGAAAGATCCGTTGGCTGGCAGTTGATCCTGCACTGCCTGTGTTGGCCCTTTCGCGGGCGCGCCCGCTCCCACATGTACCGAATTGCCGCTGAGCCTGCGCGGTCCTGTGGGAGCGGGCGTGCCCGCGAAGGGGCCGGCACAGGCACTGAAGAGCCCTAGCGCAACGCCTTGCTCTGCAACACCTCGGAGCGCCGCCCCAGCACATTCTCGCTGATCTGCACGAAGTCTTCGGTGCTCACGCCTGGCAAGCGCATCAGCCCCCGGGCCACATCGTCCAGCGAGCGCTTGGCCTGGGTGTGGATGCGGATTTCCTTGTCCAGCGCCTGCAGCAACATCACCCCACGCGCTACCTGCGCCGGGGTGGCATGCTCGCCTTTGAGCCGGGTGACTTTGGCACCCTGCTTGCTCAGGCGCGCCTGCCAGGCCTGGTAACGGTCGTCACTTACCCCGCCCGAGCGGCGCAGCAACTCGCTGGCGTAATATTCGGTCAGGCTTTCCACCAGCCAGTCACTGCCATCACGCCCATGGATCTGCGCAAACAGTTGCACCACTTCACGCAGCAACGGGCTGCTGCCATTCTCGCTGATCATCGGCCGGGCGCTGTGCAGGTACAACGACCCCTGCGCAGCCATCGCCCCGCGCCACATGCCGTCACGGGCACCGACCAGCAGCAGCTTCGGCGGGTTGCGCGGGAACACCGCCTGCAATTGCGGCCAGACAAAGGTCAGCAGGGTCAGGTTGTCCATGCGCCGCATCCCCTGCCCCACCGGTGCGGCCACGGTAACCTCGGTTTCGCCCAGGCGGGCGCGGCGGCTGCCCAGGTCGCCGGCAAGCATCCAGCCGGTGGGGCGGTCGAACAGGCGCGAAACGTTGTCGATGCGGAACTTGTCCTTGCCGATGCGTGGCCAGGAGGTCTCGATGCTCTTCCAGCCCTCGGGCAGGTCGAACGCCAGCCGCGCCACCAGCTCGGTGCCATCCTGCTGGTCGAGGCGCGCAGGCGGCACCAGCTGGTCACCGAGGAACAGCGCCCAATGCGGGGTGATGCGCGACGAATAGGCGCCGCTGGCGCGTTTCTGGTCCAGTTGCACGCGGTAGCTGAGGCTGGTCTTGCCGGCCGCCGGTTGCCACACACCACGCTGGCCCTGCATTTGCCATTGGCCATCAGCCTGGAAGCCGCTGTAGGCCCCGGCCTTGCCCAGGTCGAAGTCCAGGCTGCGCACGGCACTGCCTTCGGCCAAGGTGAGGCGGACCTCCGCCTGGCCACTGGCCGGTAACAGGCGCACCTGGTAGTCGAGCTCGACCTTTTTCGCCCAGGCCGGCGAGCTGGCCATCAGGCCCAACAGCAACAACAGCTGGCAACGCATACAGAAACTCCTTGTTTCCCCGTGGCAGCGGGCCGCGCCGATCAGCTGGCGCGGAAGATCAGGTGGTCTTCCCAGTCATCTTCGTGCACATCGTGTTCACTGAGCATGCGCCCAGACTGGGAAATGCGCTGTTCATGGACCTGCTGGCGGTCGCCGCAGACCAGGTGGTGCCAGGCTGGCAGATCCTTGCCTTCGCTGACCAGGCGGTAGCCGCAGGTGCTCGGCAGCCACTTGAACTGGTCGGCCTTGCCCGGGGTGAGCTGGATGCAGTCGGGGACCTGGGCGAAGCGGTTGGGGTAATCGCTGCACTGGCAGGTATCCAGATCCAGCAATTTGCAGGCGACGCGTGTGTAATAGACGCTGTTATCGTCCTCGTCCTCAAGCTTTTGCAGGCAGCAAAGGCCGCAGCCGTCACACAGCGACTCCCACTCTTGCGGGCTGAGTTGCTCGAGGGTCTTGCGCCGCCAGAACGGCGCGTTTTCAGCGATCATGACACGGGTTTCCTGCATTCATCTTGGGGCCACGGCGCGCGGCGGCGCCAGTCTAGAGCCTGGCCTTCGGCAAAGCCAGACCGCTTGTCAGTCGCGACGCGACGCAGTAGCGTGCGCGTTTCCCGTCCTTTTGCAGGAGCCGCCATGAGCGCCAACCCCCGCATTGCCGATTACGCCATCAACGAGCAGTTCATCAACCGCTGGTCGCCACGCGCCTTCACCGCCGAGCCGATCAGCGAAGAAACCTTGCTGAGCTTCCTCGAAGCGGCTCGCTGGGCGCCGTCGGCGAACAACTCGCAACCTTGGCGCTTCCTCTATGCCCGCCGTGACACGCCGAACTGGGAGCGTTACCTGAACCTGCTGGTGCCGGCCAACCGCAGCTGGGCGCAACAGGCTTCGGCGCTGGTGCTGGTGATTTCCAAGACCACCTACGCCGCACCGGGCACCACGGAAGAAAAACCGGCGCTGTGGCACACCTTCGACACCGGCTCCGCCTGGGGGCACCTGGCCCTGCAAGCCAGCATCAGCGGCTGGCATACCCATGGCATGGCCGGTTTCGACCAGGCGCTGGCGCGTCAGGAGTTGAAGGTGCCTGAAGGCTACGTGCTGCATGCCATGGTGGCAATTGGCAAGCTGGGCGACAAGGCCAGCCTGAACGAAGCCCTGCAGGCGCGTGAAGTGCCCAGCCCGCGCAAGCCACTGAGCGAGCTGGCTGCCGAGGGTGATTTCAGCCTGTAAGCCTTGCATTGGCTGTACCGGCCCTTTCGCGGGCTCGCCCGCTCCCACAGGTACAACACACCCTTCAAGGGTGGCGCAATACCTGTGGGAGCGGGCAAGCCCGCGAAAAGGCCGGTATAGGCACTACAAAATCAATAGCCCCGGGCGAAGTCCACTTCGCCACGCAACCCCTGCCCCGCCACATACGCCCGCACATTCTCGACAAACAACCGTACCATCGCCGCCGGCGAGGTGGGCGCCGAGCTGTGCCCGGTCAGCAGCAAGCCCCACGCCGTCCAGAACGGATGCTGCCTGGGCAGTGGCTCCTGTCGGCAGACATCGATCACCGCCCCCGCCAGGTGCCCGTCCTTCAGCGCTTCGACCAGGTCAGCGTCGACCACCGCCACCCCACGCCCGGCATTGATGAACAGCGCCGTGGGCTGGAAGCACTTGAACAGTGCCGCGTCATACAGGTCGTGGGTGGCCGGGGTATCCGGCAGCAGGTTGAGCACGTAGTCGGCCTGGCCAACCATGCGCGGCAGGTCGGCCAGCGCCGCCACCTCGACGAATGGTGCCTGCTTGCGGGCGCTGCTGGCAACGCCATATAGCACCACGCCAAACGCCTGCAGGAACTCGGCCACCCGCTGGCCAATGTCGCCGGTGCCGACGATCAGCACCTTGCGCCCTTCCAGGGTACGCCCCGGGCGGTCGTCCCAACGCCGCTCGACCTGGCTGACCAGGCGCGACAGTACCTCGCGCTCATGGCCAAGCATGTAGGTGAGCATGTACTCGGCCATCACCTGGCCAAAGATGCCCACGGCGCGAGTCAGCCGATAGTCACGCGGCAGGCCTTCGGCCAGCAGCGGGGTGATACCGGCCCAGGTAGACTGCACCCAGCCGGGTTTGTGGCCCTGACGCAGCAGGCTGGCCAGCAGGTCCGGCTGGCCCAGCCACACCGGGCACTGCGGCGCCTGGCGGGCCAGTTCGGCGGAGTCGCCGCTGGTCAGGACTTCCAGTTCAGGCGCGGCTGCGCGCAAAATTTCGGCATATCGAGCATGATCATGCTCAGCAATCAGTACTCGCATGATCAGGCAGGGTCGTTACGGCGCAGCAACTCTTCGGGCAGGTGCTCGATGTAGTCGTCTTCCGGCGGCGGCATCTGCAGGTGGTAACCCTGGGTGTCGAGGTTTTCCAGCACCTTGGCGATGTCCTCGCGGGCCAGCTTGCGCTCGGGGGTAAGCACCAGGTCGAAGGCGTGCCTCGGGATGCCAAAGAACGGCAGCAGGCCTTCGGGCACACGGTCCAGGCCGTCGGCCTTGAGCACGTACAGGTACATTTCGTTCTTGCGGGGGCTCTTGTAGATAGAGCAAATGCGTTTCATCGGGTCTCTCCGGCGCCTGCCAGGCTGTCCAGCAGGGCCTGGCCCATGCGCTCACGGCGCCAGCCGCGCAGCGAATCGGGCAGTTGGTAGGGGCCATTGGGGTAGCCGCTCTTGAGCAGCGCTTCCAGGGCTTTCTTGCGCAGCATCAGCTCGGGGGCAATGCCCAGGCGCTCACCTTCGGCCTGGCCGATGGCACGCAGCTGCTTGAGGATGCCGGCGGCTTCGATCGGCAAAGGCTCGGGCAGGGCCTGTGGCCATTGTTCGGCTGGCAGGCTGGCGGCACGCTTGATCAGCTGAATGAGGAACTCACCGTCCTGACGAATGGTGCGCGGATGCATCTCGTCGATCTTGGCCAGCGCCGACAGGTTGTTCGGCTGGCTCTTGGCCATGGGCCACAGCGAATGCTCCTTGAGGATGCGGTTGCGCGGCACGTCGCGGTTGCGCGCTTCACGCTCGCGCCACGCGCACAGCTCACGCAGCACTGCCAGTTGCTGGGGGGTCAACTTCCAGGCCAGCTTGACGTCGCGGTACAGGCTTTCGGGCTCGACTTCGCGGCGCAATGCGGCCACCAGCTCGGCGCCGTCCTCCAGCACCCAGGCGTACTTGTCGTCACTCAGGCGCGGGCGCAGCACGGTGAACAGCTCGGCCAGGTGCACGGCATCCTCGGCGGCATAGCTGACCTGGGTTTCCGAGAGCGGCCGCTGCAGCCAGTCGGAGCGGGTTTCGCCCTTGGGCAGGTCGATACCCAGCACGTCCTGCACCAGGCGCGAATAGCCCATGGAGAAGCCCAGGTTCAGGTAACCGGCGGCCAGCTGGGTGTCGAACAGCGGCTGTGGCAGTTTGCCGGTCAGGCGCAGCAGCACTTCAAGGTCTTCGCTGCAGGCGTGCAGCACCTTGACCACACCGCTGTCTTCCAGCAGTTCGGCCAAAGGTTGCCAGTTGCCGATCAGCAACGGGTCGATCAGGAAGGCACGCTGGCCGTCGCCGATCTGGATCAGCCCGGCTTTCGGGTAGAAGGTGTCGACCCGCATGAATTCGGTATCGACGGCGACAAAGGGCAGCTTGTGCCAGTCGCGGCAGTGTTCGGCCAGGCTCTGGTCGTCACGGATCCAGTGTATTTCGATGGCCACGAGGCTCTCCCACTAACATTGGCGCGCAGTATATACGGCGCGGGCACTGCTGGTGAAACCCGGGCCATCCCTGGAATGGATAAACGGTGCAGCCCGACTCAGCGCTTGGCCGCCAGCCACGGCCGGCAGCTGGCGAACATGTCCAGCGACTGCTGGTAGACCTCGGTGTGCACTTGCAACAGGCCGAGCATCGAGTGGAACAGGTTGTCCTGCGACAGCGGTGCATCGCTGAGCTTGGCCAGGCAGTCGGTGTCGACACCGAAGTCCTCCTTGTAGCTGTCCGAGAACCATGTCAGCAGCGGCACGTGCTTTTGCTGCTCGGGGGCGATGGCGTAGGGTGTGCCGTGCAGGAACAGGTTGTACTCGCCCAGCGACTCGCCGTGGTCGGACAGGTAGATCATTGCCGTGTCGACCTTGTCCTGCTTGCTGCGCAGGGTATCGATAAGCGAGGCCAGCACCTCGTCCGTATAAGCCAGGGTGTTGTCGTAGCCGTTGATGATTTCCTGCTCGCTGCACTGGTCCAGCGCGTTGCTCTGGCACACCGGGGCAAAGCGCTGGTCGGCGCCGGGGTAGCGCTTGAAGTACTCAGGCCCGTGGCTGCCCATCTGGTGCAGCACCAGCACGGTGTCTTTGTCGAGGTTGTCGATCAGCTCACCCAGGCCCTGCAGCAGGATCTGGTCATGGCATTCACCATCAGCGCACAACTGCGGGTCCTTGAGGTTGCTGACATCAATGAACTGCACCCGGTCGCAAGTACCCTTGCAGCCCGACTGGTTGTCACGCCACTGCACCGCCAGGCCGGCACGCTGGAGAATGTCCAGCAACCCTTCGCGGTTCTTCGCCACGCGGGCATCGTAGTCCTTGCGCCTCATGCCAGAGAACATGCACGGCACCGAGACGGCGGTTTCCGTGCCACAGGAGTGCACATCGGAAAACGCCAGCAGGCCCTGTTCCCTGGCAAGGTTCGGTGTGGTATTGCGGTCGTAGCCGAGCACGCCGAAGTGGTCTGCCCGCGCACTTTCACCCACCACCAGCACGGTCAGCGACTTGCGCTGGTGTTTTTGCCAGGCGGCATCACGCTTGGCATCTTCGCCATAATGCTGGAAGGGGTGCGATGCGGTACCGACGCGCTCGCTGACATAACCGATGGAAGCCCCCACGATATTGCTGGGGGTGAGCATCAGGCGCAGTTCGTGGTGGTTGCGAAACAGCGACGACAGGCCCTGGTAGTTGACTAATGCCACCGAGCCCAGTGCCGCTACGCAGGCGCCGCCAACCACCAGCTTGCCGAGCAGTTCACGGTGCCAGGCACGATAGGCGATGGGCGCCTTCCACAATAGTACCGAAGGCACTACACCGAGGCCCAGGATATACAAGGCAAACTTCAACGACAGCAAGTCACGCACTTCCGCCACGTTGGTTTCCGCAATATTGCGGAACATACCCGCGTCAATAAGTACACCGTACTGGTTCATGAAGTAAGCCACACCCGCGCCACTCATGAACAACACGATAAGTACTGGCTTCAATACATAACGGAAGGCGAACAACGTAAGGATCAGGTTGAACGCGAACAACATCAGCACGGCAAACGCCAGGCTTAGCCAAAGCCCAGGCAAACCGGGCGGCACGACCTGGTCAAGATGCTGCCAGAGGAAGACATTGAAGCCGATCAGCAGGTAAAGGCTGGCCAGCAGCGTGACCCATTCAGTCCGCAGGGATTTGAAGTTGAGCATCGGTGTTCGCAATCTAGAGTGATTATCAGCCCAAGGGCCTGCGCGGCACCGGGGAAACTGGGCTGAACTCTAGAAAGCGCACCATCAATTTTTTGTGAAAAAGACGCCAACAAATCCGTGAGCAGGCGCCTTTTCTACATTAAAAGAAGTTCATTCAGCGTGTGCTCAGCCAGGCAGGCGTACCTTGGCGTATGGCTCGCGGTCGATGTCCAGCACTTCCACGCACAGCTGGACATCCAGCCCGGCCTGCTCGGGGATGGCCTCACGCAGCACCTCCAGCAGGCTGGCGGACAGTTGCGTTTTCACCTCGGGCGAGCGCCCGCTGAGGATGGCCAGGCGCACATGGGCAAAGGCACGCTCACCGGGAGCGGTGCCCACCCGATAGTGCTTGAAGGCTTCGGCGCGGCTTTTGATGTCGGCCTCGTCGGCGAACTGGCCACTGCCGACCAGGGCGTGATTCAGACGCAGCAGCAGGACGTCGACATTGAGCTCGCGCAGGTTGTCGCTGTATTCAAGGTTCAGGTGAGGCATGGTGCGGGTTCCGGGTCAAGGGGGAGATACGACAGCCTAACCCAGTCCCCTACCTGCGCAAAGGCGACTATCCTCAAAGGTCAGAACCATTCGCCAACCCCCGACAGAGGTGAAGAAATGCCAGTTCCGCATGATCTGCTCGCTGACCTGCACGTTACCGCTGATGCATTCCAGGCGCTCATGGACAAGGACCAGACGCTGCACTCACTGCACAAGGAATACAACGCCAAAGACAAGGAGGTAGTCGCCGCCGAAGGCAACGGCACCAACGACGAAGCCGTCAACCGCCTGCGCAAGGAGCGGTTGCTGATCAAGGACAAGATCGAACGGATCATTCATCCGCCCAAATCCTGAACGCCAGTTCCCGCATTACCGGCAAGCCATCCTTCACGCGCGCCTGGCGAGGCCTTCGTGAACGGTCGGCTTGCCGGCCGGCCAATACCGACGACCCTGCACTCAGCGCCCTCGCGTTCTCGCAACGCTTGGCACCTGCGCCTTGGCCGGGCTGGCCAGGGTGCCGAAAGGCATCACCGCACGCACCTGAGGCGTTTCGCAGCTGTGCAGGCCGAGGAACACCGTCACCACCTCATGCACATGCCGCGCGGCCTGCTCCCCTTGCAGCGGTTCGCAGATTCCGATCAGCACCCGGAAGTAATCATCCCCCTTGAGCAGGCAGAAGAAGCGCTCCGCCGCCTTCTGCGGGTCCTCGATGTGCAAGCGGCCTGCCAGCGACGCGCGCATCAGCAGGTTGGTCATTTCCCTGAGCATGTGCCGTGCACCGGCCTCGTAGAACATGCAGGCCAGCTTGGGCTCCTGATTGGCCATGGCGACGATGACCCGCTGCAGGGCTACAGCCTCGCTGCTGCATATCAGCTCCAGGTACTTGATGCCGATATTGAGCAACACCGTCTCGATGCTGGCATGCGGTGAAAATTCGAACAGCCGCTCAGGTAGCTGCTCATCGCACTTGGCCGTTATCGCCGCGGAGAACAGCGTGGCCTTGTCTCGGTAATGGTTGTACACGGTCAATTTCGAAACACCCGCTTCTGCGGCGATGGCATCCATGCTGCTACCCTCGTAGCCTTTGCTCAGGAACAGGCTCTTGGCCGCCTCCAGCACCGCTTTACGTTTGGCCTGATCCTTTGGGCGCCCCGATTTGCTCACCAGTACTGTTTGCTTGGTCATGTGGTTTTCATTCCTTTGTTGTATTGGCAGACGCGGCTTGCAGCGAGGCAAGCCGGCCTGGTCAGGATTTGCGGTTTTTGGCTACCCGGTCAGATAAGCCAGGCTCGCAAGGTTTAAAGCACCGATGACGTGCGCGGGTCAGCGTGGATCAATGCTCGGTAGCGCGACTGCGGCGCTTTCAACACCACCCGGCGCTGGACGCCTGAGAAAGTGGTGAATGACATAGGGAATGCCCAGTGCGTTGCAGAGCAGCGATACCAGGACCGCCAGCGCGCAGAACAGGCCAAACAATCGGGTGAAGTAGGACTCCCCTACCCCGAGTACGAGGAACCCGGCACACAGCACCAGGCCGCCGACCCACAGGGCTTCACCGACATCGTCGAAGACCAGCCTGACCACCTGCCGGGCCGTCAGCTGCGCCGGCGCTTGCCTGGCGTGGTAGAAGCAATGCAGCGTCGCATCCACCACCAGCCCGAACATGATGCAGCCGATCATCGAAGTGCCCACGTTGATCGACAGCCCCAGGGCGCCCATCACCCCGAACACTGCCACCAGCGGCAGGATGTTGACGATCACCGCTACCACCGCTGCCGCCCAGGAGCGGGTGAGGATGAAAAACGCCACGAGCATGGACAGCACGGCCGACAACAGGCTCCACGCCATGCCGTCGAGCAGCAGCTTGACCATCACCGACTGCATGACCGAGTAGGAGGTCAGATGATGCTCGAAAACGCCGGGATGGCTGTCCAGATAACCCTGGACCTGATCCAGCACTTGCTGCAGTTGCGCATGCGGCATCTGTTGCAGGCGGATGCGCACCCGGGTGAACTGGTTGTCATAGTCGATGAAGCGTTTCAGGTCATGGTCCGGCCCGGCCAGCGAGTAGGTGAACACATACTGTTCCGCGCTCTCGCGGCTGGGCGGCAGGGCCTGCTGACGGCTATCCCCACCCTCCACTTCACGGTGAATGTCCTTGAGGAAATCCACCACCGACAGGCTCTTGTCCACGCCCGGGATCTGGCTGATGAACCCTTGCAACGCGACAATCTCGCGCAACGCCTCGGGCTCGAGCACGCCACCCGCGTGTTCGGTCGCAAGGCTGATCTCGAGGTTGGACACTCCGCCCAGCTCACGTTCTATGTAATCTGTGGAAACGTGGATTGGCGCCGTCTTGTCGATGAAATTGAGGAACGAGGCTTCCACATGCAGGCGCCCGATCGGCAGAACGGCCAGCACCACCAGCGCGATCGAGACATAGGGCAGCAACCTGGGTGAACGGTACAGCGGCTCGAAGCGTTGCACCCACCTGGCATGATTTTTCGGCTCGCTTCGACGCACCCGGCGCGAAGCCGCGCATTCCAGCAGGAATGGCATTACCAGGCAGGACAGCAGGTAAGCGAAGATGGCTGCCAGTGATGCGATGACACCGAATTGACGAATCGGGGCCACCTCGCTGAGTGCCAGGTCGAGAAAGCCGAATGCCGTGGTGAGCGCGGTCAGGAAGCACGGCATGAGGTTCTGCCGCAAGGAAAACCGCACAGCATCCAGCACCGGCATCCCCTGGTCGAGCCCCTGACGATAGGCGCCCAGCAAGTGCAGGCAGTCCAGTACGGCGACGCACATCATGATCGATGGCAAACCAACCGTGACGGCGTTCATGGGCAAGCCCGCTCTGGCCATCCCGCCCAGCAGCAGCAGCGTGCACAGCGTCACCACTGCCAGCATCACCATCACATCGCCCAGGTTGCGCAGAAACACCAGCAGCAACACGAACAGGATCAGCGCGGTGAGCGGTATGAATGTCTGAAGGTCTTTCCACATGTCGCTGGTCACTTGCTGCTCTACGACCGGTTCACCGGCAACGTAGTATTTCGCATGACCGCTGTCGTTCATGATCGCGTGCACGCCCGACAAGATCCGCTCGAACTTGCCTTCGGTAGCCGCCAGGTTCGCTTCGAGCAGGATGGCCGTGACCTGGCCGTCTGGCGAGACCAGGTCACGAAGATACAACGGGCTGCCGAGCAGCTTGTCCACCACCCGTTGCCGGTCGTACGCAGCAGGGTTGGCCAAGGCCTTTTCAGCCGGCAGGATGTCCAGCGCCTGCTGCTCGCCAAGCATGATGTCGACCGAGGCAATGCTGGTTGCCTTGGCTACATCGGGTAGCTGCTCCAGGCGCGTGGTCAGCGCCTGTAAGCTGGCCATCTGCTCGCCGGTGAACAGCGATTGAACCGGCAAGGCGATCACCAACAGGCGGTCATCGCCGAACCGTTGCCTGAATTGTTCGTATTGCTGGCGTTCGAGGTTGTCCTCGGGCAGGAAGGTATCGATCGAAGCGTCGAAACGCAGGTTCATCACACCAGGCGCAACCGCCAATACGACCAGTACCACCCAAAGCGCGTTGAACCGGCGCCAATTGATCAGAAATCGAATTATTGCTTCCATGCCCATGTTGGTCATCTCGCCCACCGGCGATCCTGTTTGTTATGGATAGAACTTCAACTGGTCCCTGCGACCAATTGAGCGATGATTATTCCTGCCAACGCGAAGAGGCAGACGATGCCCACGGCATAAGACAGCGTGCGCCATGGCTGCCAGCGCGCCAGATAAGTCACGGTGTGAACGACGCGGGCAACGGTGAACAGCGAGAACAACCACACCGCCGGTTCGGCCGGCCCGTCCAGCAGGACGTAAATACCGCCGAGCACAAAGAACAATGGAATGTTCTCGAGGTCGTTCATCCAGGCCTGGGATGCCCGTGATACTTGGGGCAGTTCTTCGGCACTGGCGGCCCTTCCGACAAAACTCGCATCTTCGGCATTCTTGAATGTCATGCGGCCGATGCGGTAAACGCCCTGGTAACATGAAATGGCAAACATCTTTAAAAACAGCACCAACACGCACAGGGTATAGCTGTAAAGAACTACGCTCATATCTACTCCTTTAGATCAACTTTCCGGTCTAGGACATTAACGTCCCGGGGGCCAGCCCCCGGGGCCGTCACAGTATAATGGTCATAGCCCGGTCAGGCGGCACCTAAAGCGATACGCGACGGACGAACTCCTCGGTGTCGAACTCGAACGCAAGTTTCGCGCCGGTGGCCTTGTCCGACCCCCAGCCTTCCTTGAGCACGGTCATTACCGTCTGGCGGAAGCGTGGCGAGGTAATCCACATCAGCGAGAACATCTTGTTGCCCATGATCATCTTGTTGATCGCCCGCGATGCAATCGCCAGCGAGGGGACCGGCGTTTCCACGCAGTGCCACCACCAGTGCGGGGAAAACAGCACGTCCCCCGCTTCCAGCGTGGTGGTGTATTTGGGGATGTAGCGATACAACGGGTAGCCGTCCGCTTCGATCTCGTCATGGCTTTTGCGCCAGTCGAGCATGGTGGCGGCGTAGAACATGTCCTTGCGCGTGATCGGGTGCATCCACATCGAATGCTTGGGATGCACGAACGTCCATTTCTTCACGCCATTGATCATGGTGAACAGGTTCGGCCCGCCAGTGCAGTGCCACCCCGAGATCACCCCACCGGCCGAGAGGAACATCTGCGTCGACATGATGCGTTTGTCGCGCGTGCTCAGGTACTTGCCCAAAGTTGCCAGGTCGAGTTCCTGGCGCAACTCGGGGTGCTTGTTGAACAGGTCTTCGGTGTGGCCCGGGTAGTAGGTGCCACCACCGAGAATGTTCTCGACCACCTCTGCTATCGGCAGGTCGATGTACTGCAACGCCTTCTCGTTCAGCTCGTTGCCGCGCACCCGGGTGGCCACCTTCACATCGCCGTAGTGTTGCGCCAGGTATTCTGGCGTCCATTTGCGTACCGACTCCCAGTGTTTGGCCGCGCCACGGAATACCACCGGGGTGTTGGGCTCCAGGTAGAGCTTGTGGAAGTTCTCGGCTGACAGCGCGTTGATGTCGACCTCGGGCACCGGCAAGGTCGGGCCGTCGCCATACGCCCTGGACTGTTCCTGGATACGCGCCTCGATACGGCGGGTGCGTTCGATGCAGGCGGGGGTACCGTAGGGGCCATGTTCCTTGCGCCCGACCAGGTAGTACCGACGCAGGAAGTCCGCCCAGTAGCGGCTGCGGGTGAGCCAGTCGATCTTCGGATCGTGGCTCAGATCGATGGTCGGGAAGTCCGCCTGTGCGAAACTGTTGTGCGACCTCATTGCTTTGTCCATTGCCTTGCTTCTCCCTGCTGGGTCATTGAGATTGACTGTTGAACTGCGGCTCGGCATCCCGCGCCACGCTGGGCGCGGATCGGCTACCGAACAATCTGGCCAGGGCCTGTACCCCCCAATCGGTCAGGCCGATTTCCTGTAGTTCGGCCATCGCCTCGCCGAACAGGAACTGCCTGACGTGCGGGCGCAGTTCCAGCGCCAGCAGGTCGATGCGGATGGCCACGGCGGGCGTGTTGTACTTGCTGTAATAGCGCACCTCGGATATGGCACCGACGCCCATGAAGCGATACAGCGCCTGGTGCTTGGGTGGCACGGCGAACACCACATCGGTGCAGTCACGGCTGAACTTGGCGTGCTGCAGGGCAATACGGAACAGCGAGTACACGCACAGCATCCGGTCAGGGTCGTGAATGCTGTAGTTCATCGCGCCGAAATGCTCGGTGCCGACCGCCAGCATGCCGAACTCGACAAGGCGCCTGCCTTGTTTGCGCAAGGGCTCCAGGCAGTCGGCAAATACCGCGTCCATGGGCAGCCCCTGCTCCGAATCGGGAATAGAGGTCAGGGTCATGGCCACGGCCTGCTCCACCTTGCCAACGAACGTCACCGTCTGCGGGTTGAGCAGAAA
Organism: Pseudomonas sp. B19(2017); assembly: GCF_002113165.1. Classification (NCBI taxonomy): domain Bacteria; kingdom Pseudomonadati; phylum Pseudomonadota; class Gammaproteobacteria; order Pseudomonadales; family Pseudomonadaceae; genus Pseudomonas; species Pseudomonas sp. B19(2017). The sequence continues at coordinate 114,859 of NZ_NEJR01000006.1, read as the reverse complement.
ACCGTTGGTGTACAGCCCATTCTCGGCCGGCTCGGCCAGGCCTTTGGCGAAGTAGGCGTCATACACCAGGCGATAGGCGGCCTCTCGCTCGTCGACGGACTTGGCCTGGGTTAGCGACAGCGGCACCGCCGCACGCTTGTCGGTGGCCGGGCAAAGCGGCTGGAACCCGCCAACGCGCCCGGCTGCCGCAACGGCCTGGTCAACGCGCAGGCGCTGGCAGAGCTGTTTGACATCGCGCGGCCACTGCCGTGACACCTGCGTCGCGCAGGGGCTGCAACGCACCGAAGCAAGCTGGCCCGGCCCGTTCACCTGTACCTGCACGACCTGCGCCTCGAAGGCAATGTCGCGCCGGGCAATCTCGTCCTTTCCCGCCAGTGCCAGCACCTGCCCGGGTTGCACGGCCAGTTCCAGGTCCAGCGTCAAGCTGCTCTCGCCCAGCTCGCGCAAATACGCGGTCACCGGCACGCCTTCGCCATCAGCGCCACGCAGGTTCACGGTCCAGGGCATTGCGCCTGCGTCAACGCCGCTTCTTTCCACGTCGGTATTCAACATAGGTCTCATCAGCATCACTTCCCATTTTTTTACGTGAACATCCCTATCGGTACTTTCTGAACCCTTGCTCATCACCCAGCGCGTTTTTCTCCCTGGCCAAACAACACCTGGGGTTGCGCTGCCGGGGCCTGGCGACGAGGCGTGACCCGCCGCACCACTGGCAGGGTAATCACCGTCGCCAGCAGTGCGACCACCATGAGAATCGCGTAGAGGTCTGGCGTGATGACGCCGATTTCCAGGCCTACGGTGAGCAAGATGATTTCCATCACGCCTTTGGTGTGCATCAGGGTGGCGAGCACGAATGCGTCGGGCCGGTCCAACCCGGTGAAGCGCGCAGCCAGGTACGAACTCCCAGCCTTGCCCACCGCCCCCACCAGGAAAAACAACCCGCCCCAGGCCAGCAGCCCCGGCCAACTGGCGGCATCGATCTGCACGTTCATCGCGGCCGTGCCAAAGAACAGCGGCGCGAAGAACAGGTTCACCAGCGGTTGTGGGCCTTTTTCCCAGAACTCGCGCAAGCCCTTGTGCTTGCGGAAGGCAATACCCGCGACGAATGCGCCGATGGTGACGTGGGCGTTGGCCAGGTCGGTGATGACGCAGAAGGCGAACAGCACGATCAAGGCAGCGATCAGGGGCCTGGACGGGTCGCAACCCGCAGCTGCCCCCGCCGCCCCTACCAGGCGGCGGCTGACCACCAGTTCGGCGACCGCCACCAGCACCACCAGGGTGATGGCGGAATAGAAAATGCCCGACGTGCCTTTGCTCGACAGCACCACCAGCACCAGCGACAAAGCGAACCAGGCGAGGATGTCGGTGATCACCGCGGCATTCATCACCAACGGCGACAATGAACGATGCGGGAACCGCGGATCAGCGAGGATCCCGGCCAGCACCGGAACCGCCGTGGCGCCCATGACGACGCCGAAGAACAGCATGTACGGCAGCCGCTCGACATGCCCTGAAAACACACCATGGCTGACATGCCCGAGCAGCATGCCCGCCAGGCCCGCGCCAATGAAGCCGCACAGGGCAATCGGCAAGGCCTTGCCTGCCTTGGCTTGCGCTGGGCCAGGTTCTGTCGCCCCGGCTTCCAGGCCAAGGCCGAACATGATGAAGATCAGGCCGATTTTGCCCAGTACCATCAACCCCGAAAGGTTGGCGAACAGTGCGCTGCTCAGGCCCGGGTCGAATGCACCGAGGACCATGGGCCCGACAACCACGCCGGTCAGCAGGTAGCCGATGACGGCGGGTTGCCCCAGCCAGTAGCTGATGCGGCCCAGGCAATGGGAGATCCCGAGGATCACCAGTAACTGCAGGAAAATGCTTGCTGTGTTCATGGCCATTCAGTCCTTGGCTAGCGGGTTGCATGCGTGCTGCCCATAAGCCCGCCGCGGGTCCGTTACGCGGCTTTGCCTGGTAAACCAGGCATGCGCAGAAACGCCCAGCAGCGCGATCAGGCAGACCATGACGCTGTAGATGATCGCGGCGATGGCCATGTCGACACTGCCAATCAGGCTGGCGATGACCATCGCCAGCGCGCTGTTCTGGATGCCGATCTCGACAGTGATCGAGCGCCGCTGCTCGCGGCCCAGCCCGGCCAGCCACGCCACCAGCCAGGCCAGGCCCATGGTCGCGCTGAACAGAACCAGCAGGCTGGCCCCCAGGCGCGAGGCGTAGTCTTCGAGCAGCGCGTACTCCCGGACCACCACGGTCAGGATCATCAGCATCAGGAAGGCGAAGCCGAGCAGGCGCAGCGGCTTCTGCAGCCGAACGCTGGCGTTCGGCCATTGACGGGCGATCAGCATGCCCAGGGCCAGCGGCAGCAAGGTGAGCAGAAACAGCCGCCATACCGTTTCGCCCATCGGCAGGCGCACCTCGTGACTGAACAGGCCGAAGTGCGCCAGGGCCAGCGAGGCCAGCAACGGCACACTGACAAACGCCACGCAGCTGGAAATCACGGTAAGCGAGATCGACAGCGCCACATCGCCCTTGACCAGGTAAGTGATGGTGTTGGAGGCCACGCCGCCGGGGCACAGCGCCAGAATGATCACGCCTAGTGCCAAGGCGCCGTCCAGCGCGAACAGCCAGGTGACCCACACGCCCACCAACGGCAACACCACCACCTGGCCCAGGGTACCGATCACCACACCCGCAGGCGCCCGGAGCAGGTTGGCAAAATCCGCGACCTCAAGGCCCAGCCCCATCCCGATCATCATCACGAACAGGATGACCGGCGCCAGGGTCCTGGCCAGTTCTATGGTTTCCATGTGCATGCCTCTGAAGTGTTCGCGGCGAGTCGAGCCTGGAGAAAGGCCACGACCTGTTCCTGGGCCTGGTAAGTGGGATGGCTTGGGTGGTCGACGTAGCTCACCCCCAGCACCGAATGGGCCCAGCGGCCGATCCCGTGCGGGTTGCGCGCACTGGAGTCGATTTCGCATGCCACGAAGCGCTCGCCGAAGGCCTGTTTCAGGCTTTCGAAGCGCGCGTTCGGCACTGCTGGGTCGCCCGTGAAGCGCAGCCCCAGCACCGTGATGTCCTGCTCGCTGGCGCGCCGGCTGATGGTTTCCAGTACCGCGTGCTCTAGGCCCAGTGCCCCTGCTTTGCCAGCAGACAGGGCAAACGGCAGCGACGGGTTGGCGAGCACCGGGGCAATCACCGCGGCATCCGCCATCATGGCCAGGCCGAAACCACCGGTCAGGCACATCCCGATCACGCCTACGCCGGGCCCCGCACAGGCCTCGTGGGCGCAACGGGCCAACGCTCGCAGCCAGTCGGTGATCGGGCTGCGGCGCCGGCTGGCCAGCACCTTGAACTCCCGCGAGATACACACCTTGCCCATGCAGCTGGCCACGGATAACGCCGAAACCCGCACCCCGGGCTCACCGAACAACACCGGCAGCCAGACGCTCAGGCCGGCGTCTGCCAGCCGACGGGCCAGCCGCACCACCCCCTCATGCAACCCGGGGACCTCATGCATCAACAACACGGCCGGCCCTTCGCCCAGGCGAAAGACCTGGCGCGACACGCCTTCATGAGAGAAGCGGAAGTCCGTGAAACCTGCGAACAGTCCGCTGGAGAATGCTGTATCGCTCATCGATACCATCCTTGGTTGAAACATTGGAAAGGGCGGCGCGGCCGATTTCGCTCATGGCCGGCACCGCCAGCGGTCAGGCGAAATCGTGGGCCCGGCCGGCCTTGTGTGGCTGGCCCCGGTCGCGCGGCGCCTGCTGCACTGGCGCCATGCGCAAGTCTTCAAGACGCAAGCCCAGTTCGCGCAGCGAACGGTCGATATGCCGGCCCATGAAAATCCGCCGGCGCACCATGAAGTCCATCAGCGCGAAAATGATCCGCCAGCGGGTACGCCCCGCCTTGCCTTCGCGCACCAGCTTGGCGAACTCCGGTTTGTACGGGTTGTAACCAAGGTGCTTGAGGTCCGAATACATCAGCAGCCAGTTCAAGGTGAAGTTGCTCAGTACCGGGTTGGCGTGCACCTTGTCCTGGACCAGCCCCAGTTCGATGACCGCCCTGGTGACACCTGCCTGGTCGTAGTCCCAGGCATGAAACGGGGCCAGAATGCGCGGCAGCCTGACCTGCCCAGGGTATTGCTGCGGGTTCCAGAACAGCGCCCGCTCGTGCTCCTCGAACACCCCGTTGGCGAACAATTCATGCGGCGTCCAATCCTGGGCAATACGTTCCGGGGCCATTTCGTAGAGCATGCGTTCGGGCTCCGGCTGGCCAGGCGAATAGCCGGTGAAAATCAGCGGGATGTCTTTCTCGAGGGCAAACCGCAACAGGTCGCCCTCACGAATATCCAGCCAGAAATAGCAAACGGTGTGCACCGCCCCCTTGGGGCCTTGATTCATCAGCAGGTGGCGGATGAAGCGGCGGTAGACACTCTGCACCGGGCGGTGCACGTGATGGTCTACCCCCAGGGCCTTGATGGTGCGGCGAATGTTGTCCCAGGTTCTGGGCGGTATGTCGTAGTCGCTGGTATACGCCAGCACTTTCAGGCCGTAATCCTTCACCAGCCGATGCAAGAGGTAGCAACTGTCCTTGCCGCCGCTGAAGGAAACGATGCAGTCGTACTGCCTGCCACTGCCCTTGGCGGCGCGTAGCGTCGACTCCAGATCGTGCTGAAACTGCATGCGCCGCGCCTCCTGGCGCTCATTGCCACCTCCCTGCGCTACGCGGCACAGGTTGCAGATACCGTCAGAGTCGAGTGCCACCCCTTCGACGGCATCGGTCAGCAAGCAGGTGACGCACACTTTCTTGAACATACCGACCAGCTCCTTTCTATCCTTGTCGTATTCGAATAACAGTCCGTGTCAGATCACGCGCCGACCGTCGCCCGGCTGTGCTGCAGGCGGGCGTAGGCCTGCCGGGCCAGTTGCAAGGCCTCACCGAGGAAATCGCCATAAGCGGTCAGTGCCCGCTCGCCAATGGCAACCAGGTGGTCGGTGAACTCGGGCTTGGCCTTGATCAAATTGGCAACGACGCGGAAGTTGATATCGGTATGGCCAAAGTCGAAGCGGACATGTTCGGCCAGGAACGAAATGCTTTGCTGGCCACGCTCGCACAATGCCGCGCTGCAAGCTTTCATCAGCGGTGGGCCATATTGCGTGGTGATCAATTCAATCTCGACATCGATTGCAAGTTCCGCCCATGGCGCATCGCCCGCTACAACATCCTTGTGCAACTGGTGATAACGGCGCACCGACGGCGTCAAGTTGGAAACCAGCAAATCGTCGGCATTGAACGGCATGCCCGGGTTGTTCAAGTTCCACAGGTCGACCAGTTTGCGCACATCCGCAGCCGCCCATTCGTGATGGCCATCTTCTTCTTCGGTGTGTTCCTTGAAAAACTCGGCCAGGTCATGCAGGCCCAACGCCTCGCAGCGCATGCCGGCGGTGGCCAGATACTCGGGGATAGGCGTTGTCAGCGCGGCACTCATGGCGCTCCAGTAGATCATGAAGAGGTTCAGCAACCGAGGCTCCATCGGCGCGTTGAACAAGGCCTGTACATCTTCACGGCTAGCAAACCTTTCCCGCGCCACGGCCATACGTGTCTGGTACTCGTTGATCATTTCCGGGGTCAATTCAACATTCATTTTTCACGCTCCTTTGTAGGATCAATTAAAACCTTATATATCCAGATTTCGGCTGCACGCGGGTGCAAGCACCAACTTGTCGGTTCTTGTCCAGCGTTAACCTTTACCGCCAATCGATGTACCGCACGTTGTTTGATCAGAAGTAGTAATGAACCCCCGCATACAGTTGGTCGTTATCTCGAAACTCACCGAATATGCCTTCGTCATGCCCGGCAAAGTGCATGCCGCCGGCCCGCAGCTCCCAGTCGTCGGTCACCCGCCAACGCACTTGCAAGCGCATGAAACGGTCGGTCATGTTCATGAACTCGCGCCCCTGGAACTCCAGCCAGACATCCTCCCCTTTCAAGGGAACATTGACCCGCCAGGTCACGCTCGGCCGGTATTTGTCCGGTTGCATCTGGCCGTTGTGGTTGCGGATGTAATCCAGGGTGTACTGCAGGTTGACGTAGGTACGCGAAGCGAAGGTGTAATCCATGCCCGCCACGCCCCTGAGCGTGTCCCGGCGTTCCACCAGGCCGGGTACGCTGAGGTCGTAGGAGACGTAACCGGCGTCGGTCACGTAGGCCAGTTCTCCGCGCAGGCCGATGCCGTCGCGCCCCGATTCGAACGCGATCGAGCTGGTGTGCTGGCGGGCGTGGTACGGCTGCACCGTGCCGATTGCCTTGCCCCCCGGGTCGAACCCCTGGATATCGGCACGAAACGCCGCCAGCTGCTCGAAGTGATAGGCGTAGTTGAACGACAGGTCGTAATTGTCACCACGCAACACCCGGCGCAGCGCGAACACGCTTTCACCCAGCCCGCCCGACTCGATGGCGGTGGACCGCTCGGGCAGGCCCAGGCCACGCACATAGTTGTTCTCGACGAACAAGCTCCACTCTTCCCCTGGCTGCGCCAGCAGGTCCTGGCGGAACTGCGGCTGCCAGACCATCTCCACGAAACCGCCATCGTCGAGGAAGTAGCGGCCACTCACCGCCGTCACCGGCCACTTGCGCTCAAACCGGGTATGCACCAGGAAACTGCGAAAATCCTGCGGGGTGAAGCTGTCGATCACGCTGACTTCATCGGCCACACCCCACTGGATCACCTGGCGACCGATACGCCAGTTGGTGCTCTCGCCATCCCATTCCACGAATGCCTCCCAGAGCCGGACCTGGCTTTCGTTCTCGTCAGCCGTGCCGCGCATGTCCTTGTGCTCCAGTTCCATATCCGCCGACAGCACCGTGCGCAGGCCATCGCCCTGATGGTCCAGTTCCACCCGGGCACGCCCGCGCTGGCCGCTGTCCAGGTTGGACTTCAACGCGCTGGAGCCCACTTCACCACCGCTGCCAAGCCCGGCGGCCGAACGCACATCGACAAAGCCGGTGACCGTGCTCTGCCCGTGCGGGCCTGCCCATGCCTGGCTGCTCGCAAGCGGCCCAGTGGCCATCAGCAGGGCAGCGGCCAGCCCGTGGAGGTAACCGCCCATTCACTCCACCATCCCGTTGGTTGCCTCATCGACCACCCGCTGGATCTCTGCCGGGTAGGCAAAGTGCTCGATGCCTTTCTCCATCTGCCGCACCGATACCAGTGCAGCGGGCAGCCCGACATTCACCTGGACCCAACGTCGCTCCAGTTCGGTCTGGTGGCCATTGCGAAAATCCTTCACCTGGACCAGGCGCTCGTAAAGCGCATCGCCGTAAGCCCGGACATCGCTGCGCCGGACTTGCTTGATCAACGTGCCCACGCTGTCGAAGAAGTCGATCCGGCTGGGGAAGTAGCTGCCATCCGCACGAATGTAATAGCGGCGCTTGGCATAGGCGGAGTTCGACGAAGGCTTGGCCACGCAGTCGATGACATGCACGGCAAAGCCGTCCTCGCTGGCCTGCTCCACGTAGCGGTAGGTCCAGTCTTCGAGGTTGAGCTTCTGCAGGTCCTCGTAGATCAGGTCCGAGCCCACCCAGGTCTGGTGCTTCGAGGAAACCCGCCTTACCCGGCTGGCGGCCGGCAGGAACAGATACTGCAAGTCCTCGGCATCACGCACTTCCTCGTTGAAAGTGGCGATGTTGCGGATGCTGCGCGGGTAGAAGAACTTTTGCAGGTCGAGATCGCCTTGCTGGCTTGCCAGGTGATACCACAGCAGGCCACGCTGGCGGCGCACGCCTGCCTGGTCGGTCAGGGTCACCATCAGCATCGACACCGAGTCGTTGCCAATCGGGCGGCCTTCGGAGCGTTCGATCACTGCCCTGGGCTCCTCGGCCGGCGCCGTGGCCTCCGCCAGTGCCAGCGTCGGGCAACACAGCCAGGCAAGCAGGAATATCCGCTTCATGCGTGCATGCCTCCCGCCTGTCGATAGGTCGCCAGCAAGCCACCGGCCATGCCTTTAGGGCGGTACACCTCCTCCAGGCCGACAAACTGGTCGGTTTCTGCCAGAGCCGCGCGAATGGCGGCTGCAGCCGCCTCCAAAGCGCGCTGGCTCTTGCCGGGTACCGCAATCGCAAAGCGCACCTGAGCATCCCCCTGTTCGCTCGAAGCGCCTGGGTTGAGCGCGCCGCGTACACCATGGCTGACATACAGGTGATTGAGGAACGCGCGCGCCGGGCACAGGTGCGCTGCCATGCCGGCGAACGCCGCGCTGCCATGCAGGAACAGCCCATGCGCACCGGCACTCAGCCCGCGACCGGCACCCACCAGGCCATGCAGACGACGCACCTGATCAATGCGTGCACGTACGCGTTCCACCAGGCCGGACGGCTCGTGCATCGCCGCCAGCAGCCGGCGCTTGCCCATCAGGTCCAGGCCGCTGCCGAAGATCAGCGCCTGGTCGAGGCATCGCTCGAACAAGGCACGCTCACGCAGCGCCAGGAACCCGCCGATGGTCGTCGGCATTTCCTTGGTCGCACTCATCAACACACCGTCAGCCAGCTCGCACATGGCCTTGACGATGTGCAACTCGTCACTGTCGTGCCAGCCGCTGGCGTGTTCACGGACCAGGCAGGCATTGCTGATGATCCGCGTCGCATCGAGGATCAGCGCAATGCCGTGCCGGGCAGCCACTGCCTTGATTACCTGCAGGTTCTCGACCGACATCGGCGCACCGCCGATGGCGTTGGTGCACGGTTCCAGCACAATGAACGGCACCCGCTGACGCCCCACGCGACGGATGGCGCGCTCCAGCGCGGCACTGTCGAGGTCGGCAGCGAACGCGCCGTTGCCATCGACCGTCGTCACGCTGCACAGCGAAGCGCCCTTGAGCCGAACGTGAGCCTCGAGCGTGGGGAACGGCGCACTGCCCAGCACGCAGTCCCCTGGTGACACCAGGGCATTGACCAACAAGGCTTCGGCCAGCCGCCCCTGGGCCACGGCAATCACCTGTGGCAGGTTGAAAAGCCCGGCGAAGGCATTCGACAACTGCTCGTCCAGCTCGCGGTCAGCGTCCTGCTGTGCGGGGAAGCTTGGATAGGCCCGGTGCATCAGGCTGTCTGTCTGGTAGTCATCCAGCACCAGGCGTGACGGTACCAGGTCGAGATTGAAGCCGTGCCGGACGAGAATCTGCGCACGGCCTTCGGCGGTTTCTGCCTGCAACGTCATGCCAGCGCCCCTTGCGTGACGTCGAGCACCTTGTGATTCATGCGGTTGAGGTCGAAGAACATCACCTTCGGCAGCACGATCGGCTCGCGGAAACCCGGCACCAGGTCATGCAGCAGGTAGTTGACGCACTCGGTCGCCAGCAACGATGTGGCGATCAGCACGCCAACCGCTACCGTCGGTACCTTGCCGACTTCCAGGCTGCGGACGATGGCCTGCATGTGCTGCGGCACGAAGATTTCGTCGAAAACCCGTGGTAGCGAGCCCTGCTCCTTGGCGCCCTTGAGCGTCTCGGTCCAGTAATCCATGGCCAGCCCATCGGGCGCGGAGCACAGGGCGAAACAACCGAAGCCCATGATCGGCCCCGCGACGCTGAACACCCCTCGCTGGCGTGCCTTGGCGTGGATCGATTCGCGCAGCACGTGGGTGACGTTGGCGTCCAGGCAGTCGACCAGGATATCCGCGCCGCCGAGGAACTCGTCCTGGTTATCGGCAGTGATACCCTCGACGAAAATCTCGACCTTCGCCTGCGGGTTCAGGTCGAGAATCAGCTCGCGATAGACCAGCGCCTTGTTGCGGCCCAGCGTGGCCCCGGTCGCAGCCCATTGGCGGTTCATGTCCGGCGGATCGAAAACCCCCGGGTCCGCCAGTTTGAACGTCTGTACGCCCATGCGGCACAGCGTCAGGGCCATGGCGCCGCCCACGCCGCCGCAGCCGGCGATGACCACGCAGCTGGAAGCCAGCCTGTCGATGCCTGCCTCGGTCAACAGTGCAAGCGAGCGGTTCAGCATATCGTCGTTGCTCATCATGAGCCTCCTTGTTTCCACCTATGTAAATCTTCGCCTCGGGGTTGCCGAACGCTTGCCCGGCCCCCCCCGCAGACGTCTGATCCAGCCTTGCCATCCTGCGCAACGGGCGTGACGCAACTTGTTGCGGCCCGGTCGATGACCCGGGGCCTTGCTGCCCACACCATTAAACTAACGAGTCAATTAAGTAACCAAATTCCAAACACAACTCCGCCGCCATGCAAGTTCAACACGCGTAACAGAGCGCTGAACGGGCATTATTAAAACTGTCAGTTCATTATCACCATTATTAAACTTGAACGTTTACCTGCATGCTTTCCAAGCGCCTATATTGTTAAACCGGCAAGTTTAATTCCGACCTGGAAAAACCCTGAAAAACCGGTTCGAAACAGGCAGCACGACAGGTATCACAGCCTCGGCGATAGAAAATAAAATTCTTATAAATCAACAAGATACTGAACAAGAAACGAAACCATACCCACGCACTGGCCGTAGCCGCTTGCGCACAGGCAGGTGCACTTCCGATACGCCCAGGTACATCGCCTGGCGTTCTCCGGAAGAAACAGTCATTAACTTATAACGAAGACGATACTAAACGCAGAACCCACACTATTCAAGCAACTATTTTTGCAGTTTTGAATTTCCGGGATATTTGCGACGCACTCCGACACGCAGCGACATCTCTGCGCTGGCGTATTAAAACTGAAATATTCGACTTTTGTAGCGGGCGTTTATCCAGGCAAGCGCAGCCCCGACAACGGTCGTGTCGAGGCTGTACCTGGCAGCGGCGGTGGCGTTACGCCACGGCCATGGCCGCGAACGCGGCATTCAGGTCGTCGATCAGGTCGCGGTGATCCTCGATCCCCACCGACAGGCGCAGCAGGTTTTCGCTGATCCCCATCACGCCCTTCTGCTCCGGACTCAGCGAGCAGTGCGACATGCTCCAGGAGTGGTTGATCATGCTTTCCACGCCACCCAACGAGTCGGCCAGCACGAAGATCTGCAGCGCCTCGACCAGGCGGTTGAGTGCAGCGCGGTCGCCCTTGACCTTCATCGCCACCACCGCCCCGCCACTGCGCATCTGCCGTTTGCACAGCTCATGCTGCGGGTGGCTTTCCAGCCCCGGGTAATACACCTGCTCGATCTGCGCGTGGCCTTCCAGGAAGCGCGCTACCTGCAGGGCATTGGCACACTGGCGCTCCATGCGCACATCCAGGGTCTTCAGGCCGCGCAAGGCCAGGTAGCAGTCGAATGGCCCCTGTACCGCGCCAATCGCCATGCTGATGCGGCGCAGGCGCGCCAGCAGCGCTTCATTGGCCGCGACCACCACGCCCCCGGTCAGGTCGGAGTGACCGCCGATGTACTTGCTGGCCGAATGCATCACCAGGTCGACACCCAGACTGATCGGGCGCTGGTTCCACGGCGAGCAGAAGGTGTTGTCGATACAGGTGAGGATGCCCCGCGCCCTGGCCAGGTCGCACACCGCCTTGATATCGACCAGGTGCAGCAGCGGGTTGGTCGGCGACTCGATCCAGATCAGCTGGGTATTCGGTTGGATGGCGGCGGCCACGGCGTCGAGGTCGTTGAGGTCGACGTAGGTGGTGGTCAGCCCCGAGGTGTGGCTGCGGTAGTCTTCGAGGATGCGGAAGGTGCCGCCATAGACACCGTTCATCACCACCACGTGCGCATCCTTGGGCAGCAGCTCGAGCACCGTGGCGGTGGCGTTCACGCCCGAGGCGCAAGCGACCGCGCCAACGCCCTCCTCCAGAGCGGCGACACAGGTTTCGTAGGCATGCCGGGTGGGGTTGCCGACACGGCTGTAGGAGTACTCCGGCTTGTCGTCCAGGCTGCGCTTGGTGAACGAGCTGGCGGTGACGATTGCCGGGAAGATGGCGTTATCGGCGACGCTGAACTGCTCGCCGGCGTGAATGGTACGGGTGGCAAAATTGCGCAGCTTGTCGGACATGGTCAGGCCCATTGGCAGAGAGAAAGCCACCACTATCGCACAAGCCAAAACTTCCAGGCTTGGGGTAATCTGTGAAATATTTTTCGCCACGGCCCCCGCGCAATATGGACAGCTTCGACCAGCACATTCTCACCCTGCTTCAGCGCGATGCGTCGATCTCGCTCAAGGACCTGGCCGAGGCCGTCAACCTGTCTACCACGCCGTGCTGGAAGCGGGTCAGGCGCCTGGAGGAAGACGGCTACATTGTCGGCCGCGTAGCCCTGCTCGACCCGGAACGGCTGGGGCTGGGGCTGACGGTGTTCGTCCAGCTCAAGACCCAGCGCCACGACAGCGCCTGGCTGGAGCAGTTTGCCGCGACCGTGACCGGGTTCGAGGAGGTGATGGAGTTCTACCGCATGTCGGGCGACTGGGATTACATGCTGCGGGTGGTGGTGGGGGATATTGCGGCGTATGACCGGTTCTACAAGAAGCTGATCACCAGTACTGACGGGCTGTCGAACATCACGTCCAGTTTTGCCATGGAGCAGATGAAGTACACCACGGCTTATCCGGTGCATCGTTCCTGATCGGTGCTGGGTTCTTCGCGGGCTTGCCCGCTCCCACAGGTGCTGAAAACTGGGGGGTCCCTGTGGGAGCGGGCAAGCCCGCGAAGAGGCCAGCACAGGCAACCGATCAATCCGCGGCCAGCACCGCCGCAATCCGGCTCCCGGCCTTGGCCTTCTCGACCTTGATCGCCACAAACTTCGAAGTCGGGGTATAAGTTCCCTCGCCATAGCTTTCCAGCGGCACCAGCGGGTTGGTCTCCGGATAATAGGCCGCCGCCTGCCCCTCGGGCACGTCATACGCCACCAGGCGGAACCCCGACACTCGCCGCTCCACGCCATCTTCCCACAGCGACACCAGGTCCACATGTTCGCCCGGCTCGAAGCCCATCCGGCGAATGTCGACTTCGTTGACAAACACCACTTCACGCAGGCCGAACACCCCGCGATAACGGTCGTCCAGGCCATACAGGGTGGTGTTGTACTGGTCGTGCGAGCGCAGGGTCTGCAGGATCAGGTCGGGCTTGTCGCCGCGCGCCAGCACCTTGGCATTCACCAGTTGCTCCGGCAGCAGGTGCGGGCTGAAGCGTGCCTTGCCAGTGGCCGTGCGCCAGGTACGGTCGGCAGCGTTGTTGCCCAGGTGGAAGCCGCCCGGGTGCTGCAGACGCTCGTTGAAATCGGTAAAGCCGGGGATCACATCGGCAATCATGCTACGGATGCGGCCATAGTCGGCAACAGCGTATTCCCAGTCGATCGGCTGCTTGCCCAGGGTCGCCTGGGCCATGCCGGCGATGATCCACGGCTCCGAGCGCAGGTGCGGCGAGCGCGGGCGCAGCTGGCCGTGGGAAATGTGCACCATGCTGAAAGTGTCCTCCACGGTCACGCCTTGCGGCCCGTTAGCCTGCATGTCGATTTCGGTACGGCCCAGGCATGGCAGGATCAACGCATCGCGGCCGGTGACCAGGTGCGAGCGGTTGAGCTTGGTGGAAATCTGCACGGTCAGCGCGCAATTGCGCATGGCGGCATGGGTGCGCGGCGTATCCGGCGTGGCCTGGGCAAAGTTGCCACCCAGGCCGATGAACACCTTGGCCCGCCCCTCTTCCATGGCCTTGATCGCCAGCACCGCGTTGTGCCCGTGGGCACGCGGCACACGGAAGCGGAAGCGTTTTTCGATGGCATCGAGCAACGCCGCCCCGGGCTTCTCGTCGATGCCCATGGTGCGGTCGCCCTGCACGTTGCTGTGGCCACGCACAGGTGACAGACCGGCGCCGGGCTTGCCAACATTACCGCGCAGCAGCTGCAGGTTGACGATTTCCTGAACGGTCGGCACCGAATGACGGTGCTGGGTTACGCCCATGGCCCAGCACATGATTACCCGTTCGGCCTTGCGGTACATGCGCGCGGCCAGTTCGATCTCGGCCTGGGTCAGGCCCGATTGCTCGACGATGTGCGCCCAGGGCGTGGCATCCACGGCTTCCAGGTAGGCGTCGATGCCACTGGTGTGCTCGGCGATGAAGGCATGGTCGAATACTGCCGGCTCGCCGTTGGCCTGGGCCTCGCGCTCCCACTGCAGCAGGTATTTGGCAACGCCGCGCATCACTGCCATGTCACCGCCCAGGGCCGGTCGGAAGTAGGCCGTGTTGGTTGGCTCGGAGCCATTGCTGAGCATCTCGAACGGGTGCTGCGGGTGCTGGAAGCGCTCCAGGCCGCGCTCTTTGAGCGGGTTGAAGCAGACCACCTGGGCACCACGCTTCACCGCTTCACGCAGCGGTTCGAGCATGCGCGGGTGGTTGGTGCCAGGGTTCTGGCCGATGACGAAGATGGCGTCGGCCAGCTCCAGGTCATGGAACACCACGGTGCCCTTGCCCACGCCGAGGGTTTCCGACATGCCCACGCCGCTGGCCTCGTGGCACATGTTCGAGCAGTCGGGGAAGTTGTTGGTGCCGTAGGCGCGGACGAACAGCTGGTAAAGGAACGCCGCCTCGTTGCTGGCCCGGCCCGAGGTGTAGAACTCGGCCTGGTCGGGCGAATCGAGTGCGCGCAAGTGCTGGGCTATCAGCGCAAAGGCTTCTTCCCAGCTGGTTTCGACATAGTGGTCGGTGGCCGCGTCGTAGCGCATCGGGTGGGTCAGGCGGCCCTGGTACTCCAGCCAGTAGTCGGTCTGTCCGGCCAGCGCACTGACGCTGTACCTGGCGAAGAACGCCGGGTCCACCGAGCGGCCGGTGGCCTCCCAGTTGACCGCTTTGGCGCCGTTTTCGCAGAACTTGACCATGTCGTTTTCCGGCGACTCGCCCCAGGCGCAGCCGGGGCAGTCGAAGCCGCCGTTCTGGTTGGTCTTGAGCATGGCCCGCAGGTTCTTGAAGGCATTGTCGCTGCCCAGCCAGCTCTTGGTCACGCTCTTGAGCGCCCCCCAGCCGGCGGCGGCGCCCTTGTAGTCCCTGATATGTTGGTCCTGGCTCATGCGATGAATCCTCACGCTTCGATGCTTTTTTTCAGCCTATGGAGCGCGGGGTAGAGCCGTCCAATCGAAAGATCTTACGGGGTGATAGGCGGTTTCGATCATGCGCCGGCGATGATGATAGAAACGGTCGATCAAATGGTCGGGCAAAGCAATTTGACGGCCTTGCCCCCAGGTTATAGCTTGGAGTGCAGTCCCAACCCATTCGAGCGCGAACGTGGAACAGAACAGCCGGGCCCTGATCGACGGCTTCAACCGGAAAATCGACTACCTGCGGATGTCGGTCACCGACCGCTGCGACTTCCGCTGCGTGTACTGCATGGCCGAAGACATGCAGTTCCTGCCGCGCCAGCAAATCCTCAGCCTCGAGGAACTGTTGCAGGTGGCCGAGCGCTTCGTCGCCCTCGGCACCCGCAAGATCCGCCTGACCGGCGGCGAGCCGCTGGTGCGCCAGGGCATCGTCGACCTGTGCGGGCGCATCGCCGCCCTGCCCGGCCTGCGTGAATTGTGCCTGACCAGCAATGGCTCGCAACTCGGGCGCCTGGCCCAGCCGCTGTTCGACGCTGGCGTGACGCGCCTGAACATCAGCCTCGACAGCCTGGACGCCGACCGCTTCAAGCAACTGACCCGCACCGGCGACCTGCACCAGGTGATCGCCGGCATCGACGCCGCCCGCCAGGCCGGCTTCAAGCGCACCAAGCTCAACTGCGTGGTCCTCAAGGGCCGCAACGATCATGAACTGGTCGACCTGGTGCGCTTTGCCATCGACCGCGAACTGGACATCACCTTCATCGAAGAAATGCCCTTGGGCGTGATCAGCGAACATGAACGCGGCGAGTCGTTCTGCTCCAGCGATGAAGTACGTGCGCTACTGGCCGAGCAGTTCACCCTGGTCGAGTCGACCGAGTCGTCACATGGCCCGGCCCGTTACTGGCGCCTGGCCGAAGCCGCCAACACTCGGGTCGGCTTCATTTCGCCACACAGCCACAACTTCTGCGCCACCTGCAACCGCGTGCGCCTCACCGTCGAAGGCCGCCTGCTGCTGTGCCTGGGCAATGAGCACTCGGTGGACCTGAAGCAGGTGCTGCGCGCCCACCCCGGCAACCCCCAGCGCCTGGAAAAGGCCATTCGTGATTCATTGCACCTCAAGCCCTACCGCCATCATTTCGAAGTCGGGGGCGACGTGCAGATCCTGCGTTTCATGAACATGACCGGCGGCTAGGCAGCCGCCCCTGGATTTCCATGATCGTCCACCCCACCCCCGATGTGCTGCGTGTGCTGTTCACCCTCAAGGGTTCGATCGTCAAGCGCATTGCCCTGCGCTGCCTGATGGTGACCCTGCTGGCCGCACTGATCGTGCTGGTCGAGCGCCACTACCCGGCGTTTTTCTACCCGGTCAGTGCCACGCCGTTCACCTTGCTTGGCCTGTCGCTGTCGATCTTCATGAGCTTTCGCAACAACGCCTGCTACGACCGTTGGTGGGAGGGGCGCAAGGCCTGGGGCAAGCTGATCATTGAAACCCGCTCGTTCGTGCGTGAAAGCGTGGTGATTACCGACGAAACCCTGCGGGCCGAACTGTTGCGCAGCCTGTGCGGCTTTGCTCATGCGCTGAATGCGCGGCTGCGTAACGAGGACGAACTGGCCGCCGCCCGGCCCTGGCTGGCCCGGCCCGAAGCGATCAGCCCGCACAATGTGTGCGATGCCATCCTGCGCGAAATCGGCGGGCATTGCTCGCGGCTGGCCGAACGGCAACAGATCAGTGACTGGCGTTACAGCCTGCTGGAGCAACGGCTGGCAGGCCTGACCGAAGTGCAGGCCACCTGCGAGCGGATCAAGGGCACGCCGTTGCCGTTCCCCTACACACTGTTGCTGCACCGCACCATCTACATCTTCTGCCTGCTGCTGCCGTTTGCCCTGGCCGAACCGCTGGGCTGGCTGGCGCCGCTGTTCACCACCATCGTGGGGTACACGTTCTTCGGCCTGGATGCGATTGGCAACGAACTGGAAGACCCGTTCGGGCGCGATGAGAACGACCTGCCGACCGATGCCATGGTGCGGACCGTGGAGCGCGATGTGCTGGCCGGGTTGGGGGAACAACAGCTACCGCCGGCGTTGTTGCCGGTGGACCATGTATTGAGCTGACCGAATGCAGTGGCCTGTGCCGGCCCTTTCGCGGGTAAACCCGCTCCCACAGGGCCCCCACAGGTTTCGAACCCTGCGCGGTACCTGTGGGAGCGGGTTTACCCGCGAAGAGGCCGGTACAGGAGAAAACTCAGCCCCGGCTTGCACAGGCCTCGATCGGCTTCAGGTGCTTGACGAAGTTGCACGGCCGGTGCCGCGCATCCAGTTGCTCCGCCAGGATGCCCTCCCACGCCGTACGGCAAGCCCCGGTGGACCCAGGCAGGCAGCACACCAACGTGCAGTTGGACAACCCGGCCAACGCCCGGCTCTGCACGGTCGAGGTGCCGATATCGAGAATCGACAACGCGCGGAACAGTTCGCCAAAGCCATCGATGCGCTTGTCCAGCAGGCACTCTACCGCTTCCGGCGTGCTGTCACGCCCGGTAAAACCGGTACCGCCGGTAATCAGCACTACCTGCACCTGCTCATCGGCAATCCAGGTGGCGACCTGGGCGCGGATCTTGTAAAGGTCATCCTTGAGCAACGCCCGCGCCACCAGGCGGTGGCCGATCTCCACCGAGCGGCTGGCCAGCAGCTCACCGGAGGTGTCGTTGTCGTAGGTACGGGTGTCGCTGACGGTCAGCACGGCAATGTTGAGCGGTACGAAGACCGCGTCGGGTTGGACGCGCACGGTGGGGCTCCTCAAGTGGCATTGCCGCCACGCTAGAGGCATGGCCCAGGGGCGTCCAATCGATATGGCGTACCGACTGATCAATGACATCTATCGCAGACGTGGGTTAAGGTCTGCACAACCCGCTACCAGGCACTTCCATGGACATCAAGCAGCTCAAATTCCTCATCGCCCTCGACCAGACCCGCCACTTCGGCCAGGCGGCGGCGCTGTGCCATATCACCCAGCCGACGCTGTCCATGCGCCTGCGCAACCTGGAGGACGAGCTGGACCTGGTGCTGGTCAAGCGCGGCCAGCGCTTCGAAGGTTTCACCGAGGCCGGCGAGCGCATCCTGGCCTGGGCCCGCACCCTGCTCGCCGCCCACGACGGCCTGCAGGCCGAGGCCGCCAGCTGCCGTGGCCAGGTGGTCGGCAGCCTGCGCCTGGGCACCGTGCCGCTGGCCAGTTTCAACCCCATGCACCTGTTGCTGCCGCTGCGTGAAAAATACCCCGAGCTGCACTTCCAGCTCAGCTCGCTCAGCTCGGAACAGATCATCGACGGGCTCAGCCGCAACCAGCTCGACCTGGGCATCTGCTACCTGGACCAGGTCAACACCAGCTTCTTCGAAGTGATCGAACTGGGCACCACCACCATGGGCTTGCTGCACGATACCCGGCACTTCCAGTTCAGCAGCGATACCCTGCGCTGGGACGAACTGGGCGACATTCCGCTGGGCCTGCTGAGCAAGGGCATGCACTACCGCCAGTCGCTGGACCTGAGTTTCCGCAGCCGTGGCCTGGAGCCGAATGCGGTGCTGGAAAGCGATTCGAGCTTCCAGTTGATCCAGGCCATCACCACCGGCATGTGCTGCGCAGTCATGCCGCTGGACTGCGGCCTGGAAGACCTGAGCGAACACCTGCGCATCCTGCCGGTGGCCGACGCCGCCATCCACAGCCCGGTCGGCCTGCTGCTGCGCCGCAGCGAGCCACGTTCGGCGATCGCCGAACAGTGCTTCGATGAGGCGCGGGCGCTGTTTCAGGCCAACTGATCGCTGGTTGCCTGGCGGTACTGGCGCGGGGTGAAGCCGGTCAGTTGCTTGAACTGGCGGCTGAAGGCGCTGTGGTCGGTATAGCCACAGCACATCGCCACTTCGGTGATCGGCAGTTCCGAGTGCAGCAGGCGATGGGCATGTTCCAGGCGTGCCTTGTGGATCATCTGCCGTGGCGTCAGGTGGAACACGCGCTTGCAGTAGCGCTCCAGCTGGGCCACGGAAATGCCGGCGATACGGGTCAGCTCGCCCATGCTGATCGGTTGGTGAAAATGCCGGCGGATATGCTCGTCCACCGCCGCCAGGCGCTGGTAGGCAGGGTGGCTGTCGGAGGCTGACTGCAAGTCGACCGAGATGCCGACCAGGCCGATGATCTCGCCGGCCTGGTTATACAGCGGGCGCTTGTGGGTCAGGCACCAGCCAGGCTCGCGGCTGCCGTACAGGTGCAGTTCCAGCTGGTCTACCAAAACCAACCCTTCCTTGAGGACACGCCGATCCTGCTCGGTGTAGCCGGGGCCCAGTTGTGCAGGGAACACTTCGGCGCTGGTCTTGCCCAGCAGCGGTTGCAGGCGCTTGAGGCCGCAGCGCTGGACCAGGGTGTTGTTGGCCAGCACATAGCGGGCGGCCGGGTCCTTGATGAAGATCGCGGCGTTGGGGATGGCGTCGAGGATCGGCAGTAGCAGGGACACCCCGGCGAGCAGGGCCTCGAGGGTGGCGGGGCGGTGCTGGTCGAGGGACTGGTAGAGGGTTGCCAGGGGGGTGTCGGTCATCTGTCGGTTCTCTGTTGGCTGTGCCGGCCCTTTCGCGGGCGCGCCCGCTCCCACAGGTCCCCCCACAAATTTCGAATCCTGTGCCGTACCTGTGGGAGCGGGCGTGTCCGCGAAGAGGCCAGCGCTACCAACACACCTCTACAGCCCTTATACGGTATGGCTTACAGCCTATCCCCCCACCCTTCCGGCCCGCCACTGTTTTTCTGCAACTGTGCCGATTTCGTCATTCCGCCTGCAGAAAACCATCAAGAACCGTCGCCCCGATCGGTCCACTCTATGCCCCACGCAAGCCGCCCCAAGTCCTACAAGAGCGCGGCACAAAAAGCCGCATCTGGTGACATCAGACCTGCCTATCCAATAACCAACAAAAAGGCGAACCCATGTCAGGCAAATTCAAAAAACAGTTGTCATTGCTGGACCTCACCTTCATCGGCCTAGGCGCCATTTTCGGCTCCGGCTGGTTGTTCGCAGCCAGCCATGTCTCGGCCATCGCAGGCCCGGCCGGCATCCTGTCCTGGTTCCTTGGCGGCTTCGCCGTACTGTTGCTGGGCATCGTCTATTGCGAACTGGGCGCTGCCCTGCCGCGTGCCGGGGGCGTGGTGCGCTACCCGGTTTACTCCCACGGCCCGCTGCTGGGCTACCTGATGGGCTTCATCACCCTGATCGCCTTTTCCAGCCTGATCGCCATCGAAGTGGTCGCGTCGCGCCAATACGCCGCCGCCTGGTTCCCCGGGCTGACCAAGGCCGGCTCCAGCGACCCGACCGTGCTCGGCTGGCTGGTGCAGTTCGCCTTGCTGGGGCTGTTCTTCTTCCTCAACTACCGCAGCGTGAAAACCTTCGCCAAGGCCAACAACCTGGTCAGCGTGTTCAAGTTCATCGTGCCGCTGCTGGTGATCGGCGTGCTGTTCACCTTCTTCAAGCCGGAAAACTTCGAGGTCCAGGGTTTTGCCCCGTTCGGTCTGTCCGGTGTTGAAATGGCGGTATCGGCCGGCGGCATCATCTTCGCCTACCTGGGCCTGACCCCGATCATTTCGGTGGCCAGCGAGGTAAAGAACCCGCAGCGCACCATCCCTATCGCGCTGATCCTCTCGGTACTGCTGTCCACCGCGATTTACGCCCTGCTGCAACTGGCCTTCCTCGGCAGCGTGCCAACCGAAATGCTGAGCAACGGCTGGGCCGCCGTGACCAAGGAACTGGCCCTGCCCTACCGTGACATCGCCCTGGCCCTGGGTGTGGGCTGGCTGGCCTATCTGGTGGTGGCCGACGCAGTGATCTCGCCCAGCGGCTGCGGCAACATCTACATGAATGCCACCCCACGTGTGGTCTATGGCTGGGCGCAGACCGGCACTTTCTTCAAGTACTTCACCCGCATCGATGCCGAGTCCGGTATCCCGCGCCCGGCGCTGTGGCTGACCTTCGGCCTGTCGGTGTTCTGGACCCTGCCGTTCCCTTCGTGGGAAGCACTGATCAACGTGGTTTCCGCCGCCCTGGTACTGAGCTACGCCGTGGCCCCGGTCACCGTCGCCGCGCTGCGCCGCAACGCCCCCGACATGCCGCGCCCGTTCCGGGTCAAGGGCATGGGCGTGCTCGGCCCGCTGTCGTTCATCATCGCCGCACTGATCGTGTACTGGTCGGGCTGGAACACCGTGTCGTGGCTGCTGGCCCTGCAGATCGTGATGTTCGTGCTGTACCTGCTGTGCGGTCGCTTCGTGCCGACCCGGCACCTGTCACTGGCCCAGCAAGTGCGCTCGTCGGCGTGGCTGATCGGCTTCTACGCGGTGACCATCCTGCTGTCGTGGCTGGGCAGCTTCGGCGGCCTGGGAGTGCTCGGCCACCCGTTCGACACCGTGGCCGTGGCCGCCTGCGCGCTGGGCATCTACTACTGGGGCGCGGCCACCGGCGTGCCTGCGCACCTGGTGCGCCTGGAGGGTGAGGATGAAAGCGAAGCCTCCTCCGAAAGCTACCCAGGCCAGCGCCCTGCCGCCGTCGCCTCCTGACCCACTCTTGAATGGATATGCCTATGAAACACGTTCACGTCATCGACTCGCACACCGGCGGAGAACCGACCCGCCTGGTGATGAAAGGCTTCCCGCAACTGCATGGCTGCAGCATGGCCGAGCAACGTGACGAACTGCGCGAGCTGCACGACCAATGGCGCCGCGCCTGCCTGCTGGAACCACGTGGCAACGATGTGCTGGTCGGCGCGCTGTACTGCCCACCGGTATCGGCCGACGCCACGTGCGGGGTGATCTTCTTCAACAACGCCGGCTACCTGAACATGTGCGGCCACGGCACCATCGGCCTGGTCGCCTCGCTGCAGCACCTGGGCCTGATCGCACCGGGCGTGCACAAGATCGACACCCCGGTCGGCCAGGTCAGCGCCACCCTGCATGAAGACGGCGCCGTTACCGTCGGCAACGTGCCGTCCTACCGCTACCGCCAGCAAGTGCTGGTGGACGTGCCCGGCCATGGCCCGGTGCGCGGTGACATCGCCTGGGGCGGCAACTGGTTTTTCCTTGTTTCCGAACACGGCCAGCGCATCGAACTGGACAACCGCGAGGCGCTGACCGAGTACACCTGGGCGATGCTCAAGGCCCTCGAAGCCCAAGGCATCACCGGTGAAAACGGCGCTCCAATCGACCATGTCGAACTGTTCGCCGACGACGCCAATGCCGACAGCCGCAACTTCGTGATGTGCCCCGGCAAGGCCTATGACCGCTCGCCCTGCGGCACCGGCACCAGCGCCAAGCTGGCCTGCCTGGCCGCCGACGGCAAGCTCGACCAAGGCCAGACCTGGGTACAGGCCAGTATCACCGGCAGCCAGTTCCAGGGCCGCTACGAGCACGACGGCGAACGCATTCGCCCGTTCATCACCGGCCGCGCCTACATGACCGCCGACAGCACCCTGCTGATCGACGCACAGGACCCGTTCGCCTGGGGCATCTGACCCCGGCTTTTTCCACAAAAACCGAATACCGCGAGGAGTGACAACAATGACCAATATCTTCACCGGCACCATGCCCGCCCTGATGACCCCCTGCACCGCCCAGCGCAAGCCGGACTTCGACGCCCTGGTGCGCAAGGGCCGTGAACTGATCGAGGCCGGCATGAGCGCCGTGGTGTACTGCGGCTCGATGGGTGACTGGCCGCTGCTGACCGAAGCCGAGCGCCAGGAAGGCGTGGCACGCCTGGTAGCCGCCGGCATCCCGACCATCGTCGGTACCGGTGCGGTGAACACCCGTGAAGCGGTATCTCACGCCGCCCATGCGGCCAAGGTCGGTGCCGCCGGCCTGATGGTCATCCCACGCGTACTCAGCCGCGGGGCCTCGCTGATCGCCCAGAAGCACCACTTCTCGGCCATCCTGGCAGCCGCACCGAAGCTGCCGGCGGTGATCTACAACAGCCCGTACTACGGCTTTGCCACCCGCGCCGACCTGTTCTTCGAACTGCGCCGCGAGTTCCCCAACCTGATCGGCTTCAAGGAGTTTGGCGGTGGCGCCGACCTGCGCTACGCCGCCGAGCACATCACCTCCAAGGATGATGACGTGACCCTGATGGTCGGCGTCGACACCCAGGTGGTGCATGGCTTCGTCAACTGCAACGCCACCGGCGCCATCACCGGCATTGGCAACGCCCTGCCGCGTGAGGTACTGCAGCTGGTGAGCCTGAGCAAGCAGGCGGCCAAGGGTGATGCCAAGGCCCGCCGCCTGGCACGGGAACTGGAAGCGGCACTGGCGGTGCTGTCGTCGTTCGATGAAGGTTGCGACCTGGTGCTGTATTACAAGCACCTGATGGTGCTGAACGGCGACAGCGAATACAGCCTGCACTTCAACGAGACCGATGTACTGACCGACGCCCAGCGCAACTATGCCGAGCAGCAGTACGCGCTGTTCCGCACCTGGTACGCCAGCTGGTCGGCCGAGCAGAACGTGGCCTAAGCAGCCACGGTTTTCTCTGTGGGAGCGGGCGTGCCCGCGAAGCAGGCGACTCGGTGCCTGGCACCGGCTCTGCCGGTGTTCGCGGGCTCGCCCGCTCCCACAGGGTACCTAGTACACCCCTTGCAACTGCATGTGATTTCCAAGGAGGCTCCATGACCCTCACAGGCAACCTGCTGATCGGCCAGACGCCGGTAACCGGCAGCCGCGAAGCCATCCGTGCCATCGACCCGGCCACCGGCCAGGCGCTGGAACCGGCCTACCTTGGCGGCACCAGCGAACACGTGGCCCAGGCCTGCGCCCTGGCCTGGGCGGCGTTCGATGCCTACCGCGAAACTTCGCTCGAACAACGGGCACAATTCCTCGAAAGCATCGCCACGCAGATCGAAGCGCTGGGCGATGAGCTGATCGACCGCGCCGTGGCCGAAAGCGGCCTGCCCAAGGCACGCATCCAGGGCGAGCGCGGTCGCACCTGCACCCAGCTGCGCACTTTCGCCCGCGTGGTGCGGGCCGGCGAATGGCTGGACGTGCGGGTTGACAACGCCCTGCCCGAACGCCAGCCGCTGCCACGTGCCGACCTGCGCCAACGCCAGGTGGCCCTGGGGCCGGTGGCCGTATTCGGCGCCAGCAATTTCCCTTTGGCCTTCTCGGTGGCCGGTGGCGACACTGCCTCGGCCCTGGCCGCCGGTTGCCCGGTGGTGGTCAAGGCCCATGGCGCCCACCCGGGCACCAGCGAGCTGGTTGGTCAGGCAGTGGCAAGGGCCGTGAAGCAGTGCGGCTTGCCGGCTGGTATGTTTTCGCTGTTGTACGGTTCCGGTCGTGAAGTGGGCATTGCGCTGGTCAACGACCCGCGCATCAAGGCCGTTGGCTTTACCGGCTCGCGCAGCGGTGGCATTGCGCTGTGCCAGGCGGCCCAGGCCCGCCCGGAGCCAATCCCGGTGTACGCCGAAATGAGCTCGATCAACCCGGTCTTCCTGTTCGACACCGCCTTGCAGACCCGCGCTGAGGCACTGGCACAAGGCTTCGTCGCCTCACTGACCCAGGGTGCCGGCCAGTTCTGCACCAACCCAGGCCTGGTGATTGCCCGTCAAGGGCCGGCGTTGCAGCGTTTCATCGACGCCGCCAGCGAACACGTGCGCCAGGCTGCGGCGCAGACCATGCTCACCCCGGGCATCTTCAGTGCCTACCAGGCCGGTGTCGGCGCCTTGGCCGCAAACGCCAATGCCCAGGCTGCCGCCAGTGGCCAGGCCGGGCAAGGCCCCAACCAGTGCCAGGCGCATTTGTTCGTGACCCAGGCGGAAGCGTTCCTCGCCGACCCGGCGTTGCAGGCCGAAGTCTTCGGCGCGGCGTCGTTGGTGGTGGCCTGCGTCAACGATGAGCAGGTCCGCCAGGTGGCCGAGCATCTGGAAGGCCAACTGACCGCCACCTTGCAACTGGACGATGCCGACATCGACAACGCCCGCGCCCTGCTGCCAACCCTTGAGCGCAAGGCTGGCCGCATCCTGGTCAATGGCTGGCCGACCGGTGTCGAAGTATGCGACGCGATGGTCCACGGCGGACCGTTCCCGGCCACCTCCGATGCCCGCACCACCTCGGTGGGCACGGCGGCGATCCTGCGCTTCCTGCGCCCGGTGTGCTACCAGGACTTCCCCGATGCCCTGCTGCCGCAGGCGTTGCAGCACGGCAACCCGCTGCAATTGCGGCGCCTGCTCGACGGTAAACGGGAAGGCTGAGCATGGTCGAAACCGCTGAAACCGATATCGCCGTGGTCGGCGCCGGCATTGTCGGCGTTGCCTGTGCGCTGCAACTGGCCCGCCAGGGCCGCCGGGTAACCCTGGTCGACCGCCAGGCACCCGGCCGTGGCGCGTCCTACGGCAACGCCGGGCACCTGGCTACCGAGCAGGTATTCCCGATTGCCGACCTGTCGATTCTCAAGCGCCTGCCGCGCATGCTGCTGGACCCGATGGGCCCGCTGCGCCTGGACTGGAAGTACCTGCCCAAGGCCATGCCCTGGTTCACCCGCTTGCTGCTCAACCTGCGCCCGGGCCCGTATCAGCGCAGCGTGGCCGGCATCCGTGCCTTGAACGAGGGCAGCCTGGGTGCCTGGCAACGGTTGCTGGGTTCGATCGGGCGCAGCGAGCTGTTCCAGGAACATGGCTCGCTGCTGGTGTTCGAGCGGCCGGAGTCGCGTCAGGCCCTGGAGGCCTTGCGTGCACGCATGCAACAGCAGGCGGTGGCGGTGGACGTCTGGTCGGCCGACACCGTGCTTGAAGCGGCGCCGCAACTGAGCCCGTCATTGCTGGGAGGGCTGTTCTTCCCGCGTACCGGGCATTTCATCGACCCGTACCGGGTGGTGTGCGAACTGTTCGAAGCGGCCAAGGCCAGTGGCGTGCGTTTTGTTCAGGCGCAGGTCGACGGCGGGCGGCTGCACAGCGGCGGGGTCAGCCTGGCCAGCGACCAGGGCACGCTGGAGGCCCGCCAGGTGCTGATCAGTTGTGGTGCGCATTCTGCGCGGTTGACCGGCGCGCTGACCGGCAAGCAGGTGCCCCTGGACACCGAGCGCGGCTACCACCTGATGTTGCCTGGCGAGCATCAGCGTTTGCCGTTCGCGGTCACTTCGCTTGAGCGCAAGTTCATCATGACGCCCATGGCCGAGGGCTTGCGCCTGGCCGGTACGGTGGAATTCGCCGGGCTGGATGCGCCGCCGAGCATGCAGCGCGCGTGGCAGTTGCACCGGTTGAGCAAGGGGTTGTTCCGGCAGGAGCTGAGTGTTGAAGGAGCAACGCCGTGGATGGGCTTTCGGCCGTCGTTGCCGGACTCGTTGCCGGTGATCGACCGGGTGTGTGACGGGCGGGTGCTGTTGGCGTTCGGGCATCAGCACCTGGGGTTGACCCAGGCGGCGGTGACGGCGGAATGGGTGGGGCGGTTGGTCGAGCGGGCCGGTGGACCGGATATGAGGGCTTACCGGTTGGATCGGTTCTAGATTCGGGGGCCGCTGTGCGGCCCATTCGCCGGCAAGCCAGCTCCCACCTCGACCGCATAGGCCTCAAGCGGTGTGCAGTACCTGTGGGAGCTGGCTTGCCGGCGAATGGGCTGCAAAGCAGCCCCTTTTACGCCTCAGCGATAACGCTCGAGCCAGTGCGCATACGGTGCCGGCAAGGTCCAGGAGGCCTTCTCAACCCCCAGCTCCTTGGCCGCAAAATAAGCCCAGTGCGGGTCTGCCAGGTGCGCACGCCCTACCGATACCAGGTCCAGCTGGTTGGCCTGCAGCGCGGCTTCCGCCAGTTGCGGCGTACCAAAACCCCACGCCGAAGTTACCGGCAGCTTCGCCTCTCGGCGCACGCGCTCGGCAATCGGCCCCATGAACGCCGGGCCCCACGGAATATTGGTGTCGGGAATGGTAAAGCCGACACTCACGCTCAGCAGGTCGAGGCCGCCAGCCTTGAAGCGGCGCGCCAGTTCGATCGACTCTTCCAGGGTCTGCTCATCGCGGCCATCGTATTCCAGCACACCAAAACGCGCGGTCAGTGGCAGGTTCTCTGGCCACACCTCACGCACCGCTGCCAGGGTTTCCAGCAGGAAGCGGCTGCGGTTGTCGAAGCTGCCACCGTAGGCGTCGGTACGCTTGTTGGAATGCTCGGAGAAGAAGCTCTGGCCCAGATAGCCATGGGCAAAGTGCAGTTCGATCCACTCGAAACCGGCATCACGCGCACGGCGGGCAGCATCGACGAAGTCCTGCTTGACCCGGGCGATGTCGTCCAGGGTCATCTCGCGCGGCACTTGTGGCAGGTGCGCGCCGAAGGCGATGGCGGACGGGGCGATGGTTTCCCAGCCGCGGGCGTCGTCGGCGGCAATGTGATCATCACCTTCCCACGGGCGGTTGGCGCTGGCCTTACGCCCGGCATGGGCAATCTGGATACCCGGCACGGAACCTGCGGCCTTGATTGCCTGCACCACCGGTACGAAAGCCTGGGCGTGGGCATCGCTCCAGATACCGGCACAACCGGGGGTGATGCGCCCTTCCGGTGCCACTGCCGTGGCCTCGACCACCAGCAGGCCGGCACCGCCACGGGCCAGGCCGGCCAGGTGCACGTGGTGCCAGTCGTTGATCATGCCGTCCTCGGCCATGTACTGGCACATCGGCGGGATGGCAATGCGGTTGCGCAGGGTGACGTCCTTGAGGGTATAGGGTTCGAACAAGGCGGACATGGGCAAGCTCCCGAGCTGATTGATTACGATAGTTCGATCATAATCGAACTATGGCAATTAATGATAGCCCCGTTATCATGACGACCATGCGAGCCTACCCACACCCCAATCCTGAAGACCTGACCCTGGAACGTCTGCTCTATGCCCTGAGCGACCCGGTGCGCCTGGATATCGTGCGCCGCCTGGCAGGCGTGACCGAAGCCAGCTGCGGCGAGCTGGATGGCGGCCGGCCGAAGTCGAGCATGTCCCACCACTTTCGCGTGCTGCGTGATGCGGGGCTGGTGCATACCCGCAATGTGGGGACTACCCATATGAATTCGTTGCGTAGCGCGATGCTGGGGGAGCGGTTTCCCGGGTTGCTGGACTGCATTCTGCGGCAGCAATGATTTTCCTGTGCCGGCCTCTTCGCGGGTAAACCCGCTCCCACACGGACCGCGTTGGCCACAGGCTTGGCGCTATCCCTGTGGGAGCGGGTTTACCCGCGAAAGGGCCGGAACAGGCAACAAAAAAGCCACGAGGTCTCCCCCGTGGCTTCTTTCACAACGATGGCCGATTACAGCGCCATGTCATTCTCAGGCTTGCTCTCGACCGGCTGGCTCGGTGCAACCGTGGTACCGACGCTCTCGTCGATCACCGGTGGTTTCTCGAGCTGCAGCACTTCAGCGGTGTAGTTCCACTCCTTCTGGGTGGCCGCCGCCGAGTCGTTCAGCTTGGTGCCGTAGCTTGGCACGATCTGCTTGATCTTGGCCTGCCACTCAGGGGTAGCGACCTTTTCCTTGAACACGGTTTCCAGCACGTTGAGCATGATCGGTGCAGCAGTCGAAGCACCTGGCGATGCACCCAGCAGGCCGGCGATGGTGCGGTCCTCGGAAGCGACCACCTCAGTACCCAGCTTCAGCACGCCGCCCTTCTCGGCATCACGCTTGATGATCTGCACGCGCTGGCCGGCCTGCCACAGGCGCCAGTCTTCCTTCTTGGCGTTCGGGAAGTAGGTACGCAGGGCTTCGAAGCGGTCGTCGTCAGACAGCATCAGCTGACCAGCGAGGTACTCGACCAGCGGGTACTGGTCGATACCGACCTTGGTCATTGGCCATACGTTGTGGGTGGTGGTGCTGCTCAGCAGGTCCAGGTACGAGCCGTTCTTCAGGAACTTGGTCGAGAAGGTGGCGAACGGCCCAAACAGGATCACGCGCTTGCCGTCCAGCACACGGGTGTCCAGGTGCGGAACCGACATGGGCGGCGCGCCGGTCGAGGCGATGCCGTAGGCCTTGGCCATGTGCTGCATGGCCACGGTCGGGTTCTCGGTCACCAGGAACGAGCCGCCCACCGGGAAGCCTGCGTATTCCTTGGCTTCAGGAATGCCCGACTTCTGCAGCAGCTTCAATGCGCCGCCGCCGGCACCGATGAACAGGAACTTGGCGTCGGTGGCCGACTCGGTACCGTCCTTCAGGTTCTTGTACTCGACGTGCCAGGAGCCGTCCTTGTTGCGGGTGATGTCCTGCACTTCGCTGGACAGCTTCAGGTCGAAGTTGTCCTGGGTTTTCAGGTGGCCAACGAACTGGCGGGTGATCTCGCCGAAGTTGACGTCGGTGCCGATTGGCGTCCAGGTCACGGCCAGCTTCTGGTTCGGGTCGCGGCCTTCCATCATCAGCGGAACCCACTTGGCGATCTGCGCGTGGTCCTCGGAGTATTGCATCGGGCGGAACAGCGGGCTGGCCTGCAGCGCGTCGTAGCGCTTCTTCAGGAACTTGATGTTGTCATCGCCCCACACGAAGCTCATGTGCGGCGTGGTGTTGATGAACGAGTGCGGGTTCTTCAGTACGCCCTGGCGAACCTGCCAGGCCCAGAACTGCCGGGAGATCTGGAAGGCTTCGTTGATTTCGATGGCCTTGCTGATGTTGACGTTGCCGTCTTTGTCTTCCGGGGTGTAGTTCAGTTCGGCCAGCGCGGAGTGGCCGGTACCGGCGTTGTTCCAGCCGTTGGAGCTTTCTTCGGCCACGCCATCCAGGCGCTCGACCATTTCCATCGACCAGCTTGGCTCCAGCTCGTGCAGCCACACGGCCAAGGTGGAGCTCATGATGCCGCCGCCGACCAGCAGCACATCTACTTTCTTGGTTTCTGCGGCGTGCGCTTGCATGACGCTTGCAGCGACAGCCAGACCCAGCAAGGTCTTGCCAGCTTTCTTGAACATTGATCGATTCCAGTCAGGAGAACAGGGGTGGGCCTGTGGCTGGCCCAGGTAAAGCGTGTTCTGCAGCGCAGGCTTGTTGTTGATCGTTATTCAGCAGCCAGAGAACCAGAAAACGACTCGGGCTTTTGTCGAATTGACCGACAAGGCTGAATCGTTTTTCCGATTGTAGCTTAAATGCCAGCACAAACAAATTACCGCCCGGAGCGTCAAGGCGACGGGTTGCCCCAGTGGCAGATTGTCACGCCGAAAAACAAAAACCCCCGGTCACGTACATGACCGGGGGCCTTGGATCACGCCGCAAGCGTCGCGATCAGGGTATCGCCAAGATTACTGCTGCTGAGGCAGTTTATCGATCGGGCCGCAGCCACCGATGATCTTGGAGATGGAAACCGAAGGGTGGAACAGGTAGTCGTAGGTGCAGTTTTTCGGCTGGTTGTAAACCTGACCAGTGCAACCCGACAGCAGGGCAACACCCGAAACGACAGCAACGGCAACGGTAGCCTTGAACAGCTTTTTCATACTAAGTCCTTTAATGAATCATCTTCGGCCATCATTCTGATGGCGGCGGGATGATACAGAACCTGGGCATTGGATCCAAGCAGCAACGTGCATTGGCTAGTTGCAGGGATGCAGTTGTAGGAGCGGCCTTGTGTCGCGATGGGCCGCAAAGCGGCCCCTGTCCTACACCTGAAGCTCAGAATAATCCCCTTCCATGTAGGCAATTTCCCAAACATACTGCCAAACCGCTCAAACTGTTGCGACGGATTGGGTCGCGCTCTAGTCTCGGCTTGTCGTTGCAAATCAACGACCGGCTTTGACAGGCCGATTACTCAAGTTTCCGTTGCAGCGCTTTATGGCAGCTGTGCATGGGGCACATTCGTGTGCGCCGGGTCCTTGGGTACCGGTCTGTCAACCCATGTATAGCTGCCTCCATTCGTTTGACAGCGTTGCCAGGCGGCTCCACTTACCCAAGGAGCTTACATGCGCAAGATGGTCCCCGATCCACCCCACTCCCTCGATTCCACCCAGGCTCTGCAAGACACCCTGGTCCAGTCCTCAGAGTACGTACTCTGCGCCCTGTTCGTGGCCCGCCAATCCGTGCAACTCAAACCCACGGCCCCAAGTTCGATCGTGATGCAGGCCGTGATCCATGAAATGGAGGCGGTACAGGGCCTGGTCGAGTCGGCATTGATGCAATTGCGGATGCAGGTCCATTTGCCGGCTGAGCCGCGAACCTTGCACTAGCAGGCCAGGCCTCTTCGCGGGCACGCCCGCTCCCACAGGGGCAATCATTGTCCTCAGGTACTGCGCCATACCTGTGGGAGCGGGCGCGCCCGCGAAGAGGCCGGCCCAGACACCCAAGACTCCAGGGAGTAAAACAATGCCCACCGACGACACAAAGCAACCCACCACAGTCGGCAAGACCTGCTTCTACCAAGGCGAAAACAACACCCACCCGCTTTTCCGCATCGAACCTGGCATCCCCTGCCAGGACGCCCGCGAGCAGGCCTCCGAACTGATGGGCTACGTCCGCGACCTGATCATCACCGGCCTGATGGACGGCGACCAGAAACTGATCTGGGCTTCGCATTACCTGAGTGCGATGGCCAAGGCGCTGCTGGATGATGCAGAACTGGGGATGATGAAAAAATGAACCTAGATATGCCAATTCTCGATCTGGATCTGCGGAACACCAACAACACCCAAGTTCTGATACAGGCGTTGAAAGGAGTATCAAAGGTCACGCACGTTCAGTAGATGGTCACTATCGATCAAGTAAGTTTCAAGCACGCAACGAAAAGCCCCGCTGGCCAAAAGCTGCGGGGTGCTAAATCCCGAACGCTACGCGCGGAAACCCGCTCTCAGCGGGCAGGCCAAACGATGAAAAAGTGCATCCTGGCAACCCGGGTTTGCGGTCAACCAGATCTGCGACTTTGTTGATCCAATCAGAATTCGGCGCCAGCTTTTTAAGCAGGAACCAGATGATGACTACTAACCCGTACGGCCTCGTCAGGGCATTGCTATCTAGGTTCAAAGCCGCGAACAACGGATCGGTCGGTGACGCAGACAGAGGGTTCGGTGATACCTGATTCCAGATTCGAGTGTGATGAGCGCACCGATTGCGCAACAGGTTTATCTCTTGCAGCCAGCGGGCAAACATCTGCACATGATCCAATCCGAACCTTGCCAGAACCTGATTCTGATAGGTACCTCGAAGCATCTCGAAGTAGCGAGATAACGTGCCGAAATCCCACGCTTCCACAGCTACCCAAAACGGGATGGGCCTGCCAGAAAGGCGGTGCCACTGAATAGCGTCTTCATTGCTCCTGCTCAACAACTCACGCTGTTTGCTCTCCCATTCATTCCA
Organism: Pseudomonas sp. B19(2017); assembly: GCF_002113165.1. Classification (NCBI taxonomy): domain Bacteria; kingdom Pseudomonadati; phylum Pseudomonadota; class Gammaproteobacteria; order Pseudomonadales; family Pseudomonadaceae; genus Pseudomonas; species Pseudomonas sp. B19(2017). The sequence goes on along the minus strand of NZ_NEJR01000006.1, from coordinate 82,551 downwards.
TTTGTTTCGGACCTTGCCACGCACGGTGAAATCCCGCGTGTATTTAGGCTGGATGAAGCGAGGATCTGTATACGCCATCGGATCGTGGTAGCCGACGATGTGGGCGATTACAGTTTTCAGGTTGACCTCGAGCCGTTCGATCGCATCAAGCATCAGAAGGCGCAGGTGTTTGTCGAACTTGTATAGCTCAACAACGTCATCGAAGCTGACGCCCTCAGCAAAGACGTCACGGCGAAGTGGCTTTTGGGTGATCGTGCAGGTCCTAGGCTGCTTGGTCACCGGGTCTCTATCGAACTCCCGCGCTGGATACCAATAGCCGCTAAGTCGATAGTAGCCCAGTTGAGCAAGCTTTCGCTCTGCCCTCACAGGGTCTGGCACGAGCATGCCGCGTTGCTGCAGAAGAGCAACCAAGTCTGGATAGGTTCGAAAAGGCTTCGGCGCCAGCAAAATCCATTTCCCAGAAATAAGAAGGCCCGAACGTAATGCCGGACTAGCCAGCACCAGAGGATCGGGCGCGATTGGAAATCATACTGCCTAAGGCACCACCAAGCGTCAAGCAACGGTGTTTGCAAAAATGTATCAAAATAGAAGCTGAAACGAAAAAGCCCCGCAGACCTTAATCTGCGGGGCTTTATCTTGTATGGCGGAGAGATAGGGATTTGAACCCTAGGTACTGTTGCCAGTACAACGGATTTCGAATCCGTCCCGTTCGACCACTCCGGCATCTCTCCAATGCCGCGCATCATACCAGCGTTCTTTTGAAAGGCAAACCTTTTTTTCAAAAAAATCGCGTGGTATCAGGCGCTTGCGTGAACGTAGCGCTTACAGCGGCACGCCCAGGCGCTTGGCAACTTCTTCGTAGGCTTCGATCACGTCGCCCAGGCCCTGGCGGAAGCGGTCCTTGTCCATCTTCTTGCGGGTCTCTTTGTCCCACAGGCGGCAGCCGTCCGGGCTGAACTCGTCGCCCAGCACGATCTGACCGTGGAATACGCCGAACTCCAGCTTGAAGTCGACCAGCAGCAGGCCAGCGTCATCGAACAGCTTGCTCAGCACTTCGTTGACTTTCAGCGACAGCTTCTTCATTTCGGCCAGCTGCTCGGCGGTGCCCCAGCCGAACGCGACAACGTGCGATTCGTTGATGAAGGGGTCGCCCTTCTCGTCGTTCTTCAGGAACAGCTCGAAGGTGGACGGCTCCAGCTTGATGCCCTCCTCCACGCCCAGGCGCTTGACCAGGCTGCCCGCAGCGTAGTTGCGCACCACGCATTCGACCGGGATCATGTCCAGCTTCTTCACCAGGCACTCGTTGTCGCCCAGCAGCTTGTCGAACTGGGTCGGCACGCCGGCTTCTTCGAGTTTCTGCATGATGAAGGCGTTGAACTTGTTGTTCACCATGCCTTTGCGGTCGAGCTGTTCGATGCGCTTGCCGTCGAACGCCGAAGTGTCGTTACGGAACAGCAGGATCAAGCGGTCGGCGTCGTCGGTCTTGTAAACCGATTTGGCCTTGCCGCGGTAGAGTTCGTCGCGTTTTTCCATGATTGGGCTCCGCTTGCTTGAGGTGTTGGGCTAGGCGATTTCGCGCCAGTCGAGCCCGTGTTCCTGATTCGCCACCTGGAGCCAGTCCGGGTCGCACCCGAGGGTGTCGACAAAGCACTGGCGAGCCAAGTGTGGCAGGTTGTTCTTGCTGCTGAGGTGGGCCAGCACCAGATGTTGCAGGTTGCTCCAGCCCAACTCGTGCACCAGGCACGCGGCCTGGTGATTGTTCAAATGCCCTTGCATGCCACCCACCCGCTGCTTCAGGAAGGCCGGGTAGTGACCGCGTGCCAGCAGGTCGCGGCAGTGGTTGGCCTCGATCAGCAGTGCATCCAGGCCCTGGTAACGTTCCAGCAGCAGCGCGTCGTAGGAGCCCAGGTCAGTCAGCATGCCGAAGCGCCGCTGGCCATCACTGAGCACGTACTGCAGCGGCTCATAGGCGTCATGCTCGACCCGCGCCGCGGTCACTTCCAGGCCGCCGATACGCAGGCTGTCGCCACAAGCGAGAAAACCGGCCACCTCCACCGGCTTGCGCATGCCGCGCAAGGTCCCTTGGCTGAGGTAGACCGGTACATTGTAGCGCCGCGACAGCAAGCCGACCCCATGCACGTGGTCGGCATGTTCGTGGGTGACCAGTACCGCACTGAGCTGGGCCGGCGACACACCGAGCAGCGCCAGGCGCCGCACGGTCTCGCGCAGAGAGAACCCGCAATCGACCAGGATGAGCGTGTCACCACTGGCGATCAGCGTGCCGTTTCCCTGGCTGCCGCTTCCGAGTACCGCGAAGCGCACTTAGCCCAGGTGGTCCTGAATGGCGCTCAGCACGCGGCGGGCGACATCGGCCGGGGCCACGGTGTTGATGTTCTTCTCGACCGTGACCTGCACGCTCTCACCCACCTTGCTCAGGCGAACCTGGTAGCGCTCGGCACGGGCTTCACGCTCTTCCTTGGTCGGTTCGCTGCCGAACATGCGCCCGAAGAAGCCCGGCTGGTTCTGCTTGTCGTCAGGCTTTTCCGACAGGTTGATGTAGTACAGGCCCAGGCTGCGGTTGATGTCCTCGACACGCCACTCGCCACCCTGCTCCAGGGCACGGCCCACGCTGGACCAGGCGCGGTCCAGGTCGGCGCCCAGGTACAGCACCGGGTTGCCGCTGCCGTCTTCGCTCAGGCTGACGCGGCTTGGCGCGTCGAAATCGCGCGCGGCCAGCAGCGACACCGAACCGCCTTTCTCGGCGCTGCGGTTCATGCTGGCAAGCATTTCGTCGACCAGCAGGGCATCGGTGCCGGTGTTGCTGGAGGTGGACGGGAAATCGGGCTCGGCAGTGCTGCCGGCCGGGCGCTCGACGCTGACCACGTACACCTCGGAGGTGTTGCGCTGTACGCCAGGCTCCATGCGCACACGCACGCGCACTTCGCTGTCAGCGCTGCTGGCAGTGCTGGCCAGGCGCTGGCCGAGCGATGCCGACAGTTCGTCGAAACGCTGCCAGGTGGTGTTGAACTCACCGGTCTGCGGGCGCTCTTCGGCAATGCGGAAGCCGTTGTCCTCGAAGAACTGGCGAGCCACCGGCCATACTTCGGCCGGCGAATGCTGGGCCAGCACCCAACGGCTGCTGCCGCTGCGCTGCAGGCTGTAGTCGGTAACCTGGGCGGCGCCACCGGTCATCGGTTGCGGGCGCGGCACCTCGAACTCGCCGGTGGCGCTGTCGTCGGCAACGTTGCGCGGGATCGGCAGCAGCGGATCCAGGCGCTTGACGTTGCTGGCGTCCGGCGGCAGCTGCATCGGCGCAGTCGGGCGCGCCTGCAGGTAATCGCTGCCGCGGTCGCGGAAATAGCCATCCTCGCCCCACAGCCAGCCACACCCACTGGTGCTGGAGATGATCAGGGCAAGGGCGGAAAGACCAGCCAGTCGCTTCATGCGGTGTACTTCCTCTTAAACCAGTACGCCGGACTGGCGCAAGGCAGTACGGACTTTTTCGTGGCAGCCTTCGCTCAACCAGGTCAGCGGCAGGCGAATGCCCTTTTGCATCAGGCCCATTTCAACGAGCGCCCATTTCACCGGGATCGGGTTGGCTTCGCAGAACAGGTCTTTGTGCAGTGGCATGAGTTTTTCGTTGATTGCGCGGGCCTTCTCGGCATTGCCCTCAAGGGCGGCCTCGCACAGGTCGGCCATTTCGCGCGGGGCGACGTTGGCGGTGACGGAGATGTTGCCCTTGCCACCCATCAGGATCAGTTCGACGGCAGTCGGGTCGTCGCCGGACAGGACGATGAAGTCGCTGTCGACGCCATCGAGGATGGCCTTGGCGCGCACCAGGTCGCCGGTGGCTTCCTTGATACCGATGATGTTCTTTACCTTCGACAGGCGGATCACGGTCTCGGCCTGCATATCGCAGGAAGTGCGGCCAGGTACGTTGTAGAGGATCTGCGGGATGTCGACGGCTTCGGCAATGTGCTTGAAGTGCTGATACAGGCCTTCTTGCGTCGGCTTGTTGTAGTACGGCACCACCAGCAGGCAGGCATCGGCGCCGGCATTCTTGGCGTTCTGGGTCAGGTGCACGGCTTCGGCAGTGGAGTTGGCACCGGTGCCGGCGATGACCGGGATCGGCTTGTTGCTGCGCTTGACGCGCTCGACCACGTGCTTGATGACCAGGATGTGTTCTTCGACATCCAGCGTGGCCGACTCACCGGTAGTGCCGACAGCGACGATCGCGTGGGTGCCGTTTTCCAGGTGGAAGTCTACAAGTTTGTCGAGGCTGCCCCAGTCCACACGCCCTTGTGCATCCATGGGTGTGACCAATGCCACCATACTGCCCGCAATCATGTAACTGCTCCTGCCGGAAAAAGAGAGCGGTAATGGTACTGGGGGCATCGGCCTTGCACAAGCGAAGCAGGCGGGCGGAGCATTCCCCTCGGCGCCTTATTTCGCTACCCTTGATGCTTTGATCGGTGCAGCGCGGCCCGCCGGGCCGTCGACCTTGCTCCCCGCCAGCGTCCACGACCTCGCATGCGAGCCCCGGGCCCTGCCGACAGGAGGCTTTCGCCCGTCCTGTGCCGACCGCTCATCGCTTTAGGAATGCTGCATGTCCACCCCCACCGTCCGCGAACAATTCCTTGTCATCAGTGCCCTGGGCCCCAACCCCATGGAGCTGGCCAACGTCCTCAGCCGCGCTGCGTTCGAGAACCGCTGCGCGGTGGTCACCTCGCGCCTGAGCCGCCACGGCGAGACCAGCGCCCTGGTACTGCAGGTGGGCGGCAGCTGGGACGCCCTGGCGCGCCTCGAAGCCATGCTGCCGGGCCTGGGCAAGAAGCACGGCCTGACCCTGGACGTGGTGCGCAGCGCCGACCAGGAAGTGCGCCCGCAGGCCCTGCCCTACGTTGCCTACGTCAGCGCCGCCTACCGCCCGGACATCATCAACGAACTGTGCCAGTTCTTCCTCGACCACCGCGTCGAGCTGGAAGCCATGACCTGCGATACCTACCTTGCGCCGCAGACCGGCAGCAGCATGCTCAACGCACAGTTCACCGTGATTCTGCCGGCCGGTACCCAGATCAGCTGGCTGCGTGACCAGTTCCTGGACTTTGCCGATGCCTTGAACCTCGATGCGCTGATCGAGCCATGGCGTCCACAGAACCCAATGTAAGGAAACCGACCATGGCTGTAGCACTCGACCAACCTGTTGCCGACTTCCAGGCCCAGGCCACCAGCGGGCAAACCGTCAGCCTGGCCGGGCTCAAGGGCCGGCAAGTGGTGGTGTACTTCTACCCGAAGGACAGCACCCCGGGCTGCACCACCGAGGGCCAGGGCTTCCGTGACCAGCATGATGCCTTTGCCGCGGCCAACACCTTGGTGTTCGGCGTGTCGCGCGATGGCATCAAGTCGCATGAGAACTTCAAGGCCAAGCAAGGCTTCCCGTTCGAGCTGATCAGCGACAAGGACGAAGCCCTGTGCCAGCTGTTCGACGTGATCAAGCTGAAGAAGCTGTATGGCAAGGAATACATGGGCGTTGACCGCAGCACCTTCCTGATCGACAAGGACGGTGTGCTGCGCCAGGAATGGCGCGGGGTGAAGGTGCCTGGGCATGTGGATGCCGTGTTGGCTGCTGCCCAGGCCCTGCACAAGGCTTGAGATTGCTGTGGGCTGCTTTGCAGCCCTTCGCAGGCACGCCCGCTCCCACAGAAATCGAGCCGGAACCTGTGGGAGCGGGCGTGCCCGCGAAGGGCCGCAAAGCGGCCCCAATTGCACTCAAAGCATCGGCGAAACACTCGGCTCCTGCCGCGGCCAGGCATCCAGCACCGCCTTGATCAGCGTCGCCAGCGGGATCGCAAAGAATATCCCCCAGAACCCCCACAACCCGCCAAACAGCAGCACCGCGCAAATGATTGCCACCGGGTGCAGGCTGACCGCCTCGGAAAACAGCAGCGGCACCAGCACGTTGCCATCCAGCGCCTGGATGATCGCGTACACCGTCATCAGGTAGATGAACTGGTCACCCCACCCCCACTGGAACAACGCGATCAACGTCACCGGCACGGTCACCACCACCGCGCCCACGTAAGGCACCACCACCGACAGCCCTACCAGCAGCGCCAGCAGCGCGGCGTAGTTGAGCCCCAGGCTGATGAAGGCGATGTAGGTGGCAATGCCGCAGATCAGGATCTCGATGCCTTTGCCGCGGATGTAGTTGGCGATCTGCCGGTTCATCTCGCTGCCCACCCGGTTAAGCAGGGTGCGCTGGCGCGGCAGATAACCGCTGACCCAGCGGCCGATCAGTTCGCGGTCCTTGAGAAAGAAGAACACCAGGATCGGCACCAGCACCAGGTAGATCATGGCGTTGACCAGCAGCGGCAGGCTCGATAGCGAGAAGGTCAGTGCCCACTGGCCGAACTTGCCGATTTCCCCGCGCACCGACTCGATGGCATGCAGTACCTGCTCGTCCGATACCAGGTGCGGGTAGCGCTCTGGCAACAGCAACAGCAGCGACTGCCACTTGCCGAGCATGCCCGGCAATTCGTTGAACAGGGTGGTCAACTGGTGCCACAGCAGCGGCACCAGCACCAGCATGACCACTGCCAGCGCGCCCATGAACAGGGCGAACACCAGCATCACCGCCAACCGGGTCGGTACCCGCAGGCGCTCCAGGGCATTGACCAGCCCCTGCATCAGAAACGCCAGCACCATGCCCGCCAGCACCGGCGCAAGCATGCCGCCCAGGGTGAGTACCGCAGTAAAAGCCAGGAACAACAGGACCGCCAGCACCACTGCTTCTTCATCGGAGAAGTAGCGTTGCATCCAGTCGCGAAGCACTTTGAACATTGACGATCCTTGGAAAGACTCAGGCCTTGCGCAGCCAGTAAGTGTAGGTGCCGGCCTCGGCCGTTTCACGCAGCAGGGTATGACCTGCCAACTGGGCGAAAGTGCGGAAGTCGCGCTGGGAGCCGGCGTCGGTGGCGATGACCTTCAGCACCGCGCCGCTGGCCAGACGGTTGAGCTCCATCTTGGCCTTCAGCAGCGGCAAAGGGCAATTCAGCCCGCTGGCGTCCAGTTCGGCGTCACAGGTCAGGGTGTCACTCATTACGGGGCTCTCCAAAAGGCATTGCCAGGCTGTATCTGGATTTGGCCGGCTAGGATAGCGCCACTGGTCGCCAACGTGTGAGCCCGCTACAGTAGGTATCTTTGACCGACGCGAGCTTCATGCATGAATCTACTGCGCCCTACCCTGCTGACGCTGGCCTGCCTGTTGGCCCTCCCCGGCCACGCTGACGACCTGCCATCACTGGGTGATGCCAGTTCCGCGATCGTCTCGCCGCAACAGGAGCACCAGCTCGGCCGAGCCTGGCTGAGCCTGCTGCGTGGTCAGGTCAACCAGCTCAACGACCCGCAGCTCAAGGACTACGTCGAAACCAGCGTGTACCGCCTGGCCGAAACCAGCCAGCTGCAGGACCGCCGCCTGGAATTCATCCTCATCGACAGCCGCGAGCTCAACGCCTTTGCCGCCCCGGGCGGTATCGTCGGGGTCAACGGCGGGCTGTTCCTCAACGCCCAGACCGAAGGCGAGTACGCCTCGGTACTGGCCCACGAACTGGCGCACTTGTCGCAGCGCCACTTCGCCCGCGGTGTCGAGGCCCAGCAGCGCATGCAGTTGCCGATGATGGCGGCGCTGCTGGCCGGTATCGTGCTGGCCGCTGGTGGCGGCGGTGATGCCGGTATCGGCATGATCGCCGGTACCCAGGCGGCGGCGATCCAGGAACAGCGGCGCTTCTCACGGCAGAACGAACAGGAAGCCGACCGCATCGGCATCCAGAACCTGGAAAAGGCCGGCTACGACCCGCGCAACATGCCAACCATGTTCGAGCGCCTGGCCCGGCAGTACCGTTACGATGCCAAACCGCCAGAATTCCTGCTGACCCACCCGGTAACAGAGTCGCGTATCGCCGACACCCGCAACCGTGCCGAGCAGGCGCCCAAGGGCGGCGTCGAGGACAGCATGCGCTATCAGCTGATTCGTGCTCGCGTGGCGCTGACCTACGAAGGCACCCCGGGGCTGGCGGCCAAGCGCTTCCGCGCACAGCTGGATGAAGACCCCAAGCTGGACGCCGCACGCTACGGCCTGGCCCTGGCGCAGATCAAGGGCGGCCAGCTGAACGAGGCGCGTGAACTGCTCAAGCCGCTGCTGGCCAAGGCGCCCAACGACATTACCTACAACCTGGCGCAGATCGACCTGGACATCACCAACAACCGCCTGGCCGACGCGCAGCAGCGCGCCGAACGCATGCAGGGGCTGTACCCGGGCAACTACCCGTTGAAGCAAGTGCGTGCCGATCTGCTGGTGAAGCAGAACAAGCCCGCCGAGGCGGAGAAGGTATTGAACGATCTGGTGAAGAGCCGGCCGGATGACCCGGACGTGTGGTACGACATGGCTGAAGTGCGTGGCCTTTCGGGCAATACCATTGGTTTGCACCGGGCGCGGGCCGAGTATTTCACCCTGGTGGGCGATTTCGACCAGGCGATCCAGCAGCTGGACTACGCCAAGCGCCGGGCGGGTGGCAACTTCCCGCTGGCAGCACAGATTGACCAGCGTCAGCGCGAGATCATGGAACAGCAGCGCATGGTTCAGGAAATGATGGGGCGGTGAGGGCCATTCGCGGGCACGCCCGCTCCCACAGGTACTGCACCGCCCTTACAAGCGGTGCAGTACCTGTGGGAGCGGGCGTGCCCGCGAAGAAAGCGACGCGGTCTGGCGTCAGGCGTTACCGGACAACTTCAGGCGTGCGGCCTGGGTAAAGTCCAGCATGCGGTTCAGCGGCTTGATCGCCTTCGGCACCAGTGCCGGGTCGACGAAGATCTCGTTGGTACCCTTGCGCAGGCAATCCAGCACCCGCTCCAGGGTGTTCATCGCCATCCACGGGCAGTGCGCGCAGCTGCGGCATGCCGCGCCGTTACCGGCGGTAGGCGCTTCGACGAACTCCTTGTCCGGGCACAGCTGCTGCATCTTGTAGAAGATGCCGCGGTCGGTGGCGACGATGAAGGTCTTGTTCGGCAGCGTCTGGGCAGCCTTGATCAGCTGGCTGGTGGAGCCCACCGCGTCGGCCAGTTCGATCACCGCTTCCGGCGACTCTGGGTGCACCAGAATCGCTGCATCCGGGTACAGCGCCTTCATGTCGGCCAACTGGCGCGACTTGAACTCTTCGTGAACGATGCAGGCACCGTCCCACAGCAGCATGTCGGCACCGGTTTGCTTCTGGATGTAACGGCCCAGGTGCTGGTCCGGGCCCCAGATGATGGTTTCGCCGTTGTCCATCAGGCTTTCAACGATTTCCAGGGCGCAGCTCGACGTCACCACCCAGTCGGCGCGAGCCTTCACGGCAGCGGAAGTGTTGGCGTAGACCACCACGGTACGCTCGGGGTGCTGGTCACAGAAGGCCGAGAACTCTTCGACCGGGCAGCCCAGGTCGAGCGAGCAGGTGGCCTCCAGGGTCGGCATCAGCACGCGCTTTTCCGGGGTGAGGATTTTCGCTGTCTCGCCCATGAAGCGCACGCCGGCAACGATCACGGTTTCAGCCGGGTGGTTCTTGCCGAAGCGGGCCATTTCCAGCGAGTCGGAGACGCAGCCGCCGGTTTCTTCGGCCAGCGCCTGGATGACCGGGTCGCAGTAATAGTGGGCGACTAGCACGGCGTTCTGGGCCTTGAGCTCGGCAGCGATGGCCGCACGGTATTCGGCCTCCTGCTCGGCTGTCAGCGGGTTGGGCTGCTTGGCGTCGAGGTGGGCCTGAACCACCAGGCGTTCGGAAATCTGGGTCATGATCGCTGGACCTGCAGGCGCGTGCGCGCGTCAAATCGAGTGTATCACCCGGCCCTGACAGATCGGCTAAGGGTGCCGGACGGCAACAGGCCGCCACGGCCCTCTGCGGGCGCGGATTATTATCGGAGGCCGAAGGCTACAGACAATCCAGCGAATTCTAAAGCGGTTTTTGTGTTGCCTGTGCTGGGCCTTTCACGGGCAAACCCGCTCCCACAGGATTTGTGCAGACCCTGTGGGAGCGGGCGCGCCCGCGAAGAGGCCGGTACAGGAGAAGCGATCAGCCCTGCGGCGAAAGGGCCGCCAGCTGCGCCGACATGAGCATGGCGAACTCTTCCACGGTCATTTTCTTGCCGTTGAAGTCGACCATGCCATCGGCATAGTGCAGGCTGGTCACCACATCATTGCCCTGCACCGTGGCCATGCCACTCTGCAGCGCCATCATGCCGACCATTTCCCCGGCCTGGCTCGATTGCATGGCAATGGCCTGGGCGTCGGTCTGGCCATCCAGCAGCGCCTGCAAGGTTGCCAGGTCACCGATCATCGGCTTGGACAACGACAGCTTGCCCTTCACCTCGGTGATCAGTTGCTTGCTCAACTGATCAGGCGGCAAATCGAAGCTGGCGGGGGCGGCGAAACCCATCGACAGGTCAAAGCGGCTTTCGCCATTGGCGGTCTTGAACGACAGGTTTTCAACCGCCACCCGGGGCTTGGCAGCCAGCAGTTTCTGCAGCTCGCCGTGGAACCTGGCCTTCTCCACATCGTTCATCTGGATTTCCGGCACCGGCTGGCCGGCGGCAGCTGCGGCTTCGAACTCCGGCAGGTGGGCCTGGTACCAGGCCGACAGCGCCTGTAACGCCGGGGCGTTGACCGAGGTGATGCTCACTGCCATCTGCGCCTTGCCTACCGCACGACCATCCCAGGTGATATCCCCGACCTTGTACGCCACGCGACCACCCACGGTGTCCGGGCCGTCGAGTGTTTGCAGGGCGTTCTGCTCCAGGCCCTTGACCACCAGCACCTGCTGCCTGGGCCCCAGAGTGACCTTGGTTTCGGCCAGCGCCAGGTCGACGTTGCCCACATAGATGGCCTCGTGCGCGGTGGCCGCCAGTTGGCCACCGACCTTCAGGCCGTTGAGCTCGAAGGTGGCAGGCGGCTGGTCATCACGTACCAGCTTCATCACGAAGCGGTCGGCCTGGCCCTGGAATTTCGAGGCCTTGCCTTCCTGATCACCGCTGACCTGCAGTTGCATGCCCGAGAAGTCGATGCTATTGCCATCCGCTTCGTCGAGCTTGACTGGCGCCAGCCGGACCTGGCTGACCACATTGCCGTCGTAGCCCAGGCTGGTCTGTGCGCTGACCGGGGCCTGCTCGCCTGCGGCGGCGAACCACGGTGCGGTGGCGTCGTCCTTCTGCAGCGTGCTGTTGCTGACCGCCAGCACCGGCATCAGCTTCAACGCCTTTACCCGCGACCAGGGGAACGGGCCGTGCTCGATCTGGTCGGTCACACCCACATCGAAATTCACCACTTCACCGTCGCCCAGGTTGATATCGCGGGCCTTGAGCCGGTATTGGGCGGTACTGCTGAAGAAATGCTGCTCCAGCGACACTCGCTCGATGCTCATGCTGCCACCAGTGCTCACCAACGCCTTCTTCAGTTCGGCGTTGCTGCGGACAAGCGCGTTGTCCAGCTCCGCAGGCAGCTGCTTGCCGGTGTACCAGGCGCCAGCGGTGGTTGCGACGGCGATGGCGATAGCCAGGCCGGAAAGGATGCCGACTGATTTCTTCATGAATAGAACCGATTGCTGTCCATAAGGGCTTCGTAGGGGGCCAGGGGCCGCACAAGACGCCAAGAGTACCACCGCAGCCACGCCTGGCGCTGGCAAGGCGAGAGAAAACCCGTTTTGGGAACCCTTTGACACGCCCCTTCCAAGGGAGACCAGCACTCGTTAATTTTTGCGAACACCAGAATTGATCATAACCGCAAAAAAACGCGCAAAAACCGAACAAAACCCCACTTTAATCGATAAATATTTCAATCCAGTAACATCTTGTCATGTTTAACTTGACACCAAGCTACCCATCGTTTTTTATTTTCACCACTTTGCGCGCTCCCCCCGCGTCCCCGCTGCTCCAACAATAAAGGTGAACAACATGGAGCCCACCCGCTCGCCCTTGCCGCATGCGCAGTACACCGTGCCCGCCGTTTACGCCCAGCCGCAGGAGCCATGCCAGCATGCAGCATGACCACAGCGCCTCCGGCAACGGCCAACTGCGCAAAACCCTGCGCCTCTGGCACGTGATCATCATTGGCCTGGCTTACCTGACCCCGATGACCGTGTTCGACACCTTCGGTATCGTTTCCGGGATTACCGCCGGCCACGTACCCAGCGCCTACATCCTGGCATTGGCCGGGATCCTGTTCACCGCCGTGAGCTACGGCACCCTGGTACGACGCTTCCCGCAGTCGGGTTCGGCCTACACCTATACCCAGCGCGCAATCAACCCGCACGTCGGTTTCCTGGTCGGCTGGTCGTCGCTGCTGGACTACCTGCTGCTGCCAATGGTCAACGCATTGCTGGCCAAGCTGTACCTTTCGGCCATGTTCCCGGAAGTACCGGAGTGGATGTGGGTGGCCGGCTTCGTCACCCTGATCAGCCTGATCAACATGCGCAGCGTGAACCTGGTAGCGCACTTCAACCTGCTGTTCGTGGGCGTCCAGGTGGCGATCATCGCGGTGTTCATCTACCTGTGCCTGCGCGGCCTGGACCAGGGTGAGGGGCTGGGCACCGCCTGGAGCCTGTTGCCGTTCGCCGACAGCCAGACCCAGTTCAGCGCGCTGGCCGCCGGTGCAACCATCCTGTGCTTCTCGTTCCTCGGCTTCGACGCGGTCACCTGCCTGTCCGAGGAAACCCACAACCCGAGCAAGACCATTCCACGGGCGATCTTCCTCACCGCACTGATCGGTGGCGTGGTGTTCATCACCGTGTCGTACTTCATTCAGGCCTACTTCCCGACCATGGCGCGTTTCCATGACCACGAAGCGGCACTGCCGGAAATCGCCCTGTACGTCGGCGGCAAACTGTTCCAGTCGATCTTCATCGCCTGCACCGTGATCAACACCATCGCCTCGGGCCTGGCTTCGCAGACCAGCGTGTCGCGCCTGCTGTACGTGATGGGCCGCGACAACGTGTTGCCGGCCAGCCTGTTCGCCCGCCTGCACTCGCGCTACAAAACGCCAGTGCTGAATATCGCGGTGGTGGGGCTGATTTCGCTGTCGGCGATATTCTTCGACCTGGTCACCGCCACTTCGATCATCAACTTCGGTGCGCTGGTTGCGTTCAGCTTCGTCAATCTGTCGGTGATCAACCACTGCTACCTGCGCGAAGGCAAGCGGCAAGGCCTGGCCAACCAGCTAAAGTACCTGGTACTGCCGACCATCGGCTTCTGCATCATCGTCTCGCTGTGGCTGGACCTGAACGCCCACTCGCTGTTGTTCGGTGGCGTCTGGGCAGTGCTCGGCGTGCTCTACCTGGCCTGGCTGACCAAGGCTTTCAGGAACGCGCCACCCAACTACGTCGCTGAATGACCCATGCTGCCGACAACGCCCGCGTCTGATCGCGGGCGTTGTATTTGATCGAAAAGGAAAGCCCTCATGCCGCTGCGCCGCCTCTCCATCCAGTGGAAAATCACCCTGCTCGCCGGCCTTTGCCTGCTGGCCATCGTCGCCCTGCTGGTAAGTACCTCGCTGGCCCAAGCGCGGCGCAGCGCGGCACTGGTCAACCAGGCCAACACCGAAATGCTCGACAGCAGCGCACGCCTGCGCCTGCAGGCCCATGCCGAAACCCAGGCCCTGCGCATCCAGCGCTATTTCATGGACGCCTACCAGTACGGCAATGGCTTTGCCCGCCTGGTGCAAGTGCTCAAGACCCGTGGCGGCAACGACCTGCGCGCCGAACTGACGCGCCAGGCCCGCGCCAGCCTGGCTGGCAACCCGGATGTGATCGGCCTGTACCTGGTGTTCCAGCCCAACGCCCTGGGCCCGGACAGCCAGTACCTCGGCCAGGACGCCATGGGCAGTAACGAGGCCGGGCGTTTCTCGCTGTACTGGTCACAACCCAGTCCCGGCACCCTGGAGCTCGAAGCCATGCCGGAATCGATGCTCGGCGACGCCAGCATCGGCAGCAACGGCGTGGCGAAGAACCGTTGGCTGACCTGCCCGCAGGACACCGCAAGAACCTGCATGCTCGAGCCATACCTCGACGAGGTGAATGGGCGCCAGGTGCTCATGACCAGCATTGCCCTGCCCCTGCTGGAGCACGGCAAGGTGGTCGGCGTGGTCGGCCTGGACATCGGCCTGGCCAACCTGCAGCAGTTGAGTCTGGACGGCCGCCGGGAGCTGTTCGACGGCCAGGGTCAGGTCAGCATCGCCAGCGCCGCCGGCCTGCTGGCCGGCAACAGCCGCGACGACAGCAAGCTCGGCGAGCCGATGGACAAGACGGTAGCCGACGGCCTGCTGCGTGTTGCCCACCCGTTCACACCAATCCCTGACGCAGCCCCCTGGCAGGTATTGCTGGAACTGCCGGAAAGTGTGCTGCAGGCGCCTGCCGTGGCCCTCAACCAGCGCCTGGACACGCACAACCACAGCGCCAACCTCACCAGCCTGCTGGTTGGCCTGAGCGCTGCGGTAGTCGGCTTGTTGCTGGTGTGGCTGACCGCGCGCGGCGTAACCCGGCCAATCCTGGCCGTGGCCGCGCGCCTGGAAGACATCGCCAGCGGCGAAGGCGACCTCACTCGCCGCCTGGACTACGCCCGCCAGGACGAACTGGGCCAGCTCACCGGCTGGTTCAACCGCTTCCTCGACAAGCTGCAGCCGGTCATAGCCCAGGTCAAAGGCTCACTGCGGGAGGCCCGTAGTACTGCCGACCAGTCGGCAGCCATCGCCAGCCAGACCAGCAACGGCATGCAGCAACAGCACCGTGAAATCGAACAGGTGGCCACCGCTGCCAACGAGATGAGCGCCACCGCCCTGGATGTCGCCCATAACGCTTCGCAAGCGGCCCAGGCCGCACGCGCAGCCGACCAGGCCAGCCGCGAGGGCCTGCAACTGATCGACAGCACCCGGCAGGGCATCGATCGCCTGGCCGCCGGCATGAACACCGCCATGGACGAGGCACGCGCGCTGGAAGGCCGCAGCGGGCAGATCGGTTCGGTGCTGGAAGTGATCCGCACCATTGCCGAGCAAACCAACCTGCTGGCGCTCAACGCCGCCATCGAAGCCGCACGCGCTGGCGAAGCCGGGCGTGGTTTTGCCGTGGTTGCCGATGAGGTGCGTGGCCTGGCCCAGCGCACGCAGACATCGGTGGAGGAAATTCGCCAGGTCATCGAGGGCTTGCAGCAAGGCACCCAGGATGTGGTGGGTGCCATGCACGAAGGCCAGCGCCAGGCCCAGGACAGCGCCGCGCGGATGGAACAGGCGCTGCCGGCACTTCAGCGCATTGGCGAGGCGGTGGCGGTGATCAGCGACATGAACCTGCAGATTGCCTCGGCGGCTGAGGAGCAGAGTGCGGTGGCTGAAGAAGTGAACCGCAACGTGGCCGGCATTCGCGATGTAACCGAATCGCTGGCTGGCCAGGCCGATGAATCGGCGCGGATCAGCCAGGCCTTGAACCGGCTGGCGAACCAGCAACAGGCGCTGATGGAGCAGTTCCGCGTCTAGTCTGTCAGGGCCAGTGCGCCTGCTTCGCGGGCTTGCCCGCTCCCACAGGATATGTACAGCCCTTTGGGGTGGAGCCATACCGTGTGGGAGCGGGCGAGCCCGCGAAGAGGCCCCATCAGGCAATACCGCATCATCGATTTTACCGAGCACAATTTATGCAAAACCCAACCAGAACCACCTTCTTCGACATCACCAGCGAACAGGGCCTGCTACGCACCTCGATCGCCGTCACCCTGTTCATAGCCACCATCGGCATCGCCTTCGGCCTGGCCTCCGGCTCGTTCTCCATCGTGTTCGATGGCGTCTACTCGCTGGTCGACGCCAGCATGAGCGGGCTGTCGCTGGTGGTGGTCAGGCTGATCACCGCGCACACCACCAGCGTGCAGATGTCGCGCAAGTTGCGTGAGCGCTTCACCATGGGCTTCTGGCACCTGGAACCCATGGTGTTGGCGCTCAACGGCATCCTGCTCAGCGGCGTGGCCATCTATGCACTGATCAACGCCGTCAGCAGCCTGCTGCAAGGCGGGCGCCACCTGGAGTTCGGCATCGCCATGGTCTACGCGGTGCTGACCGTGATCGCCTGTGTGACCATCGCCATTGTCGAGGCCCGCGCCAACCGCAAGCTGGGTTCGGATTTCGTGCGAATGGACGTCAAGGGCTGGGTGATGTCGGCCAGCATCACCGCCGCCCTGCTGATCGCCTTCTGCTTTGGCTATGCGGTGCAAGGCACGTCGCTGGAGTGGGTGTCGCCGTACATCGACCCGGCGGTGCTGGCGCTGGTCTGCCTGGTGATCGTGCCGTTGCCGATGTCGGTGGTGCGCCAGGCCCTCGCGGAAATATTCCTGGTGACCCCTGGCGACCTCAAGCTGCATGTGGACGAAGTCGCCAAAGCCTTCGTCGCACGCCATGGGCTGCAGTCGTACCGCGCCTATGTGGCCAAGGTCGGGCGCTCGCGGGAGATCGAGCTGTATTTCATCGTGCCCAAGGCCATGGCCGCGAAAACCATCGATGAATGGGATGCGTGGCGCAACGAGATTGGTGATGCGGTGGGGGGTGAAGGGCCGGACCGTTGGCTGACAGTGGTGTTTACCGGGGATCCGGAGTGGGCTGAATAAGCTGGGGGCGCTTTGCGCCCCCGAAGCGCCGAAAACGAAAAAGCCCGCAACCATTTCTGGTTGCGGGCTTTGACGTAATGCATATGGTGGGTCGTGTAGGATTCGAACCTACGACCAATTGGTTAAAAGCCAACTGCTCTACCAACTGAGCTAACGACCCGTTGGATGGCGCGTATAATACTGATTTCTAACGGGAAATCAATACCCCATCAAACTTTTTTCAAAAGTATCGCGTCGGGTCTTCGACACCAGCTGCCTTGAAGCCGTCGGCACGCAGGCGGCAGCTGTCGCATTTGCCGCAAGCGCGGCCGTCATCATCGGCCTGGTAGCAGGAAACGGTCAGGCTGTAATCGACGCCGCGAGCCATGCCGGCCTGCACGATCTGCGCCTTGCTCATGTTCTGCAACGGCGCCTGGATACGGAAGCCCTGCCCTTCGACGCCGGCCTTGGTCGCCAGGTTGGCCATGCGCTCGAAGGCTTCGACGAACTCGGGGCGGCAATCTGGGTAGCCGGAGTAATCCACGGCATTGACGCCAATAAAGATGTCGCGAGCATCCAGCACCTCTGCCCAGCCCAGGGCCAGGGACAGGAACACGGTGTTGCGCGCCGGCACGTAGGTGACCGGGATGCCTTCACCCGGGGTTTCCGGCACGTCGATGCTGCTGTCGGTCAATGCCGAACCGCCGATGCCGTCCAGGCTCAGGCCGATCACCTTGTGCTCGACCACGCCCAGGTCGCGGGCAACGCGGGCGGCGGCGTTCAGTTCGGCACGGTGGCGCTGGCCGTAGTCGAAACTCATCGTGTAGCAGCTATAACCTTCGGCCTTGGCCATGGCAACCACGGTGGCCGAGTCCAGGCCGCCGGACAACAGGATTACTGCGCGTTTTTCGGTCATGTGTGCTTGCTCCTCAATCAATGTCCGGGTTCGTCGTTCCACAGCAGCTTGTGCAGCTGCAGCTGGAAGCGTACGGGCAGGTTGTCGGCGACGATCCAGTCCGCCAGGTCGCTGGCGTTCACCTGGTGGTGGCTGGGCGAGAACAGTACCTCGCCAGCACGCTCGGCAAGGTTGTACTGGATCAGCTTGGAGACCGCCCAGTCGTAGTCCTCACGGGAACAGATGACGAACTTGACCTGGTCGTTGCG
This sequence comes from Pseudomonas sp. B19(2017), assembly GCF_002113165.1. NCBI lineage: Bacteria > Pseudomonadati > Pseudomonadota > Gammaproteobacteria > Pseudomonadales > Pseudomonadaceae > Pseudomonas > Pseudomonas sp. B19(2017). The sequence goes on along the minus strand of NZ_NEJR01000006.1, from coordinate 64,752 downwards.
GGTCAGCTGCTCGATGTTCTCGTAACGGTTACGGTGCGACTCTTCGGAGCCAGGGGTCTTCAGGTCGACCACGCGGCTGACACGGGTGTCGGTGCCGGCGATATCCAGTGCGCCGCTGGTTTCCAGCGACACCTGGTAACCGGCGTCACACAGGCGCTGCAACAGCGGCAAGGCGTTGGGCTGCGCCAATGGCTCGCCACCGGTGACGCAGACGTAGCGCGGCTTGAAGCCGGCGACCTGCTCGAGGATCGAATCGAGGGTGCGAATGGTACCGCCACTGAAGGCATAGGCACTGTCGCAGTACTGACAGCGCAGGGGGCAACCGGTGAGGCGCACGAATACCGTGGGCAGCCCAGCCGTTCGCGTTTCACCCTGCAAAGAGTAAAAGACTTCGGTAATGCGTAATGTGTCTTGCATGCTCGCCACGGGCGTGACAGCTAAACAGGCTGTCCGCCTCCGTCAGGCACTGTCGCGGACTCGACATAGCGTTATCCGCAGCAGCGTGTTTACGAAAAAAGGGCTGTGATTCTAACGAAAAAACCCGCGGCAGGCGCGGGTTTCTTTCAAACGGTGCAGCTTAGAGCTTCTGCAGGTCACGCTGGGCCAGTTGTGCGGCCGAGGTGCCTGGGTACTGGGTGATGACCTGCTGCAGAATACCCTTGACTTTGTCGGTGTGGCCCATGCGGCGCTCGACGTCGGCCAGCTTGTACAGCGAATCCGGCACCTTGCTGTGCTTCGGATACTTCTGGCTGACCTGGGCGAAGGCCTGGCTGGCAGCCGGCAGGTCGCCCTTGGCCAGGTTCACCTCACCCAGCCAGTACTGGGCATTGCCGGCGTACTGGCTGTTGGGGTACTTGCGCAGGAAGGCGTTGAACGCCTGGCTGGCCTTGTCGAAGTCTTTCTGCTTGATCAGGTCGAAAGCAGCATCGTAGTAGAGCTTTTCTTTCGCCGGATCACCGGGCTCGCTACTGGCGGCCGGTTGTTGCGCAGCAGCACCTGCTGCTGCATCGGGGGCGGCACCGGATGCACCACCACCGGAGGAATTGTCAGGGGTCGCGGCAGGCGCGGCGCCACTGTTGATGCGACGGTCCAGGTCCTGGTAACGCTCCAGGTTTTCCTGCTTCATGCGCGACACATCGTTCTGCAGCTCTTCGATGATGCCTTGCTGGCGGGAAAGCTGATCCTGCATCTGTTGCAGCTGCATGAACAGCTGGCCCTGTGCAGAGGCAGGGGCCGAAGCCCCTGACCCGGCATAGGCGCCGCTCGTGCCATAACCCGCAGGCGGATAGCTGCCTGCGTTGTCATCAACTACAGGGACCTCAGCCCAGGCCGCGAGCGGCAGGCTGAGTGCGAGGACGGTTACTACACGGCGGCACATACGCATAAGAACTTACTTACGCAGTTCTACGCGACGGTTCTGAGCCCAGGACTGCTCGTCGTTGCCAGTGGCAACCGGACGCTCTTCACCGTAGGAGACCAGTTCCAGCTGAGCAGGGGAAACGCCCTGCAGAACCAGGTAACGCTGAACGGCCTTGGCACGACGCTCACCCAGAGCCATGTTGTACTCGCGGGTGCCGCGCTCGTCGGTGTTGCCTTCCAGGACAACGCGGTTGCCGTTGGCTTTCAGGTCCTTGGCGTGAACGTCCAGAGCGCGCATGGCTTCTGGCTTCAGGTCCGAGCTGTCGTATTCGAAGTAGAAGGTGGTGATTGCGCGCAGGGCAGCTTCTTCGCTCAGGGAGCCGTCAACAGCACCAGTGTTGGCACCGTAGCCAGCGTTCGGATCTACAGCAGCGCCTTCGCCTGCGTTGTCACCGCCCTTGGAGGAGCAACCTACAGCTACGGCCATGGCCAGAGCCAGCGCAGCAAATTTACCAAACTTCAGCATTTCCATCGTGAAACTCCTAATGAAACCCCAGTGTGTTAAGCAAAAATTATTACGCCGCAATCAGTTCAGGTAAGGGGACCAGGACGGTTCTCTGACTTCGCCTTGAGCGGTAGGAAGTGGGAGCCTCACGCGGCCATTAAGCGACACGAGCATCAAGACTCCCCGGCCCTGCTGGCGGGTGGCGTAGATTAGCATGGTGCCGTTTGGCGCAACAGTGGGAGACTCATCAAGACTCGTTTCCGAGAGAATCTTTACACTTCCGCGTTGCAAATCCTGGGCCGCAACTTTGAAGTTGGTGAAGCCCTGCTGGCGATGGATCATCACCAGGGTCTTTTCGTCCGCCGACAGTTTCGGGTTGGCGTTGTAGTTACCCACGAACGTTACACGCTCGGCACCACCGCCACTGACCGACTGCTTGTAGATCTGCGGCTTGCCGCCACGGTCGGAGGTGAAGTACAGGGTGTTGCCATCCTTGCCCCAGAACGGCTCGGTGTTGATGCCCGGGCCGGCGGTGACACGGCTGATCTGGCGCGAGGCCACGTTCATCACGTAGATGTCCGGGTTGCCGTCCTTCGACAGCACGAATGCCAGGCGGGTGCCGTCCGGCGACCAGGCTGGCGCCCCGTTCAGGCCTTCGAAGTTGGTGACCTGCTCGCGGCGACCGGTATCGATGTGCTGGACGAAGATGCGCGGGCGCTTCTGCTCGAACGAGACATAGGCGATGCGCTTGCCATCCGGCGCAAAGCGTGGCGACAGGATCGGTTCACGCGATTGCAGCAGGGTAACCGCACGCGCACCGTCGTAGTCCGAACGCTGCAGGGTATAGCGGGTATTGTTGGTGGAGAAACGCTCGGCCGTCACGTACAGCATGCGGGTGGAGAACGCACCCTTGATGCCGGTGAGCTTCTCGAACGACTGGTCGGAAATGTAGTGCGCCATGTCGCGCAGCTGATCGACGCTGCCTGCCACGCTACCGGTCAGCACTTGCTGCTCGGTGGCGACGTTGAACAGCGCGTACTGCACCTGCAGGCGACCGCCCGACGGCACGATGCTGCCGACCATCACGTACTGCGCGCCCAGCGCTTTCCAGTCACGGAAGATCACTTCGCTGGCCTGCGACGGCTGGCTGATCATGTTCTGCCGCGGAATCGGCGAGTAGTAGCCGGAGTTGCGCAGGTCGTTGCCGATGATGTCGGCCATGTCTTCCGGCAGCACGCTGCCGCCCTGCAGACCGAACGGCACTACCGCGATGGGCGTGGCCCGGTCGCTGCCGCTGGTGACCAGGATGTTCTTTTCCTCTGCCACGGCCATGCCTGCCACGCAGCACAGCATGACCAGCAGTCCTCTCAGACGTTTAATCACAACGCTAGATCCTCAGGTGTAAATGTCATCTTGAACGAACGATATTGGTTGAAATCGCTCGGCTTCATACCCTGCATCTCGGTCAAACGACCAATGTTCTTCACCGCAGCCACCGCCGAACTGTCGTACGGGCCGTCACCACTGGACCGGGCCACGCTGACGTTGGTGATGGTACCGTCCGGCAACATGTTGATCTGCAGGACCACCGTCATGCCCTTGCGCGCGGATGGCGGACGTGCCCAGCCTTCGGCCGCGCGCAAGCGAATCAGGTCGTCGAAGTCGCCGGCCACCTGGTCACCCTGCTCGTCGGCCAGCGCCTGCTGCCGTTCGGTGGTGTCGGACAACAGCTCGGCCAGGGCCTGGGCTTTCTTGTCTTCCGCCGCCTTGCGGGCCGCTTCCTGTGCCTTTTTCTTCTGGGCGTCTGCAGCGGCCTTCTTCTTGGCCTCTTCAGCTGCCTTCTTCTTCGCGTCCTCGGCCGCCGCTTTCTTCTTGGCGTCCTCGGCTGCTTTCTTCTTGGCCTCTTCGGCTGCCTTTTTCCTGGCATCCTCGGCGGCTTGTTTCTTCGCCTCTTCAGCGGCCTCTTTCTTGGCCTCTTCTTCGGCTTTTTTCTTCTCTTCCTCGGCCTTCTTCTTGGCGATGTCGGCCTGCTGCTTCTCGGCAGCCTTCTTCGCCTCTTCGGCCTTCTTGGCTTCGGCGGCTTTCTTGGCCTCGGCAGCCTTGGCGGCCTCGGCAGCGGCCTCGGCTTTCTTGGCTTCGGCGGCCTCGCGGGCCTCTTCGGCCTTTTGAGCTGCGTCGGCTTTCTTTTGTTCCGCGGCCTTCACGGCCTCTTGCTCGACCTTCTTCTGTTCCAGCTGCTCGACCTCGGTCTGGCGCGAAGCGGTTTTCTTCGCTTCCCCGGCAATCTTCTGATTGGTCTGGGTAGTCGCCTGGCTCTTGGACTTGAGCTGGTACAGGGTAGCCTGGACGATCGGCTTGGATGGCGGCAGCTCAGGCGTCATGGCAAAACTGACGAACAGCAGGGCGAACACCAGCACATGCAGGCCGATGGCCCAGACACTGGGCCAGAAGTAGCTTTCCGAGGCGGATGGCTCTCGCTGTTGCATCAGGGCGCCTCGGTAATCAGGCCAACGTTACCGACACCGGCCTTCTGCAACCCGCCCATGGCACCCATGACCGCGCCATAGTCGACAGCCTTGTCGCCACGAATGAACACCTGGGTCTGTTTGCCCTGGTCACGGCCGGCAGCAATGATCTTGGTCACCGCGTCGGTCATGGCAGGCAAGGTCATGGCCTTGTCCATCTGCTTGTCGGTATCGACTTCGCTGCCGAGGTTCCAGTAATAGGTCTTGTCGGCCTTGATGGAGATGGTGAGGATCTGGACGTTGTTGTCCTGCGGCAAGGCTTCACTGGAAACCTTGGGCAGGTCTACCTTCACGCCCTGGTTGAGCATGGGCGCCGTCACCATGAAGATGACCAGCAGTACCAGCATCACGTCGATGTAGGGCACCACGTTCATCTCGGCGACGGGCTTGCGTTTGTGGCGAACTCGGGCCATGGGCTTCTACCTGATTACTCTTCGCTGGTGTGCACTTTGCGGTGCAGGATCGCCTGGAACTCGTCGGCGAAGGTGTAGTAACGGCCGATCAGCACTTCGCTGCGGGCCGAGAAGCGGTTGTAGGCAATGACCGCCGGGATTGCCGCGAACAGGCCGATGGCGGTAGCGATCAGCGCTTCGGCGATACCCGGGGCAACCGTGGCCAGGGTGGCCTGCTGGGCGCTGGCCAGGCCGCGGAAGGAGTTCATGATGCCCCATACGGTACCGAACAGGCCGATGTACGGGCTGGTCGAACCGACAGTGGCCAGAAACGGCAGGCTCTGCTCGAGCTTTTCTTCCTCACGCGAAATGGCCACGCGCATGGCACGGGCAACACCCTCCATGACCGCGTCCGGGTCAACGCCCGGCTGCTGGCGCAGGCGCGAGAACTCCTTGAAGCCGGCACGGAAGACCTGCTCGACACCGGAATCCGGGTCTGGGTTGCTGCCTGCCTGGCGGTACAGCTTGGACAGGTCGATGCCCGACCAGAAGCGCTCCTCGAAGGTATCCAGCGCACGACGACCGGCGCGCAGCATGGTGCTGCGCTGGAAGATCATGATCCATGAGGTGACCGAGGCGGCCACCAGGATCAGCATTACCAGCTGTACCAACACGCTGGCATTGCTGACCAGACTCCACATGGAGGTATGGTCGACGACGTTAGCTTCCACGCTTATTCTCCTGCATTCGATTGAGTACCCGAGCCGTCGGCCGCAAAGGCGTCACGCAGCTCCGGGGGTATGGCTCGGGGTTTGAAAGTATCGGCGCGCACGGCAGCCACCAGGAACTGCCCTTCGCAGAGCAGCGTTTCATCCTTTTCCCGCCAGACCTGCTGCACGAAACGCAGGCTGGCGCGATTGAGTTCAAGTACTTGCGCGGTGACCCGCAGCGCGTCGTCCAGCCGCGCCGGCGCGTGGTAACGCGCTTCGCTGGAGTGGACCACGAACAGCAGGTTGTCTTCGGCCAGTTGCGCCTGGGAAAAACCCAGGTGCCGCAGCCGCTCGGTACGCGCGCGCTCCATGAATTTCAGGTAATTGACGTAATACACCACGCCACCGGCATCGGTATCCTCGTAATAGACACGACAACGGTGTGCGAACGGTTCCAGGCCATTTTGCGCGCGCATACTCTAGTGCTTACTCCTCAGCTTGCCAATCCGCTGTGGCAACTGTTTTTTCTTCATTAATGTCTTATTGCCAGCGCACCCTTGGCATGCCAGCGGTAGGACCACGAAAAGCCGTTTTCGATCTGTCACTCATCGCCCGTTTCGGAAAAATCCCCTCCCTCCCCCAGGCGCCCGGGCACATTCAGGCCAAAGTGCAGGTAGGCATGCCGGGTGACCACGCGACCGCGCGGCGTGCGCATGATGTAGCCCTGCTGGATCAGGTACGGCTCGAGCACGTCCTCGATGGTGTGGCGCTCTTCACTGATGGCTGCCGCCAGGTTGTCCACGCCGACCGGGCCACCGTCGAACTTCTCGATCATGGTCAGCAGCAGGCGGCGGTCGGAGTGGTCGAAACCGCGCTCGTCGACGTCCAGCAGGTTGAGCGCCATGTCGGCCACGGCCTTGGTGATCTGGCCCTTGCCGCGCACCTCGGCGTAGTCGCGCACGCGGCGTAGCAGGCGGTTGGCGATACGTGGCGTGCCGCGGGCCCGGCGTGCGATCTCGTAGGCACCCTGGTCTTCGATGGCCAGGCCGAGGATGCCGGCCGAACGGCTGACGATGGTGGCCAGGTCCTTGTCGCTGTAGAACTCCAGGCGCTGGACGATACCGAAGCGGTCCCGCAGCGGGTTGGTGAGCATGCCGGCACGGGTGGTGGCACCGACCAGGGTGAACGGCGGCAGGTCGAGCTTGATGGAACGGGCCGCTGGCCCTTCGCCGATCATGATGTCGAGCTGGAAGTCCTCCATCGCCGGGTACAGCACCTCTTCGACGACCGGTGACAGCCGGTGGATCTCGTCGATGAACAACACGTCGTGCGGTTCCAGGTTGGTCAGCATGGCCGCGAGGTCGCCCGGGCGCTCGAGAATCGGCCCCGAGGTGCTCTTGACCGACACGCCCATTTCCTGGGCAATGATGTTGGCCAGGGTGGTTTTGCCCAGGCCGGGCGGGCCGAAGATCAGCGTATGGTCGAGCGACTCGCTGCGGCCACGGGCGGCCTGTATGAACAGCGCCATCTGTTCGCGCACCACCGGCTGGCCGATGTACTCGTCCAGCCGCAGCGGGCGGATCGCACGGTCCTGGACTTCTTCACGGTCGCGGCCACTGGCGGCGATCAGGCGGTCGGCTTCGATCACTTGGTAATCATCCCTTTCAGGCTGCGGCGGATCAGCTCTTCACTGCTCAGGCCGGCCTTGTCCTTGATCGCGGCGATCGCCTTGCTGGCCTCCTGCGGCTTGTAGCCGAGCGAAACCAGGGCGCTGACTGCGTCGGCCTCGGCTGTGGATGCGCTGGCGACCGGCAGCGGCCCATCGGAGACCAGGGTGAACATGGCCGGGGACGTTTCCCACGCCTTGAAGCGGTCCTTGAGCTCGACCAGCAGGCGTTCGGCGGTCTTCTTGCCGACACCGGGCACGCGCACCAGGGCCGAGGTGTCCTGGGCCTGCACGCAGCGCACCAGCTCGTCCACCTCCAGCCCGGACATCAGCGCCAGGGCCAGCTTCGGCCCTACGCCGTTCAGGCGAATGAGCTCGCGGAACAGCTCGCGCTCGCGCTTTTCGGCAAAACCGTAGAGCAGGTGGGCATCCTCGCGCACCACCAGGTGGGTGTGCACGGTTACCGGTTCGCCCACCTTGGGCAGACGGTACAGCGTGGTCATGGGAACTTCCAGTTCATAACCTACGCCGTTGACGTCGATAATCAGGTGCGGCGGCTGTTTTTCCGCCAGGGTGCCGCGCAAACGTCCAATCACGTTCCGATCCTTCCTCTCGGGGAGCCGGTCAAAGACCGCTCAACCCTATCAGCAAATGCAGCAGGTGAACGCATCACCCGAACAAAATGTGTATCAGCGCATGAAGCGCCTACAGACGCAAGCGCCCACCGCGCCGACGCGCCGTTGCCAGGCCATGCGGCACCAGGCTGGAGCGGGTGTGGGCGTGGCACAGGGCAATGGCCAGGGCGTCGGAGGCGTCGATCTGCGGCTTCTGCGTCAGTTTCAGCAGGTGCATGACCATCATCATCACCTGCTCCTTGTTGGCCCCACCGGTACCGGCTACCGCCTGCTTGACCTGGGTAGCGCTGTATTCGGCGATTTCCAGGCCGGCTTCGGCTGCCGCGACGATGGCCGCGCCGCGGGCCTGGCCGAGCTTGAGTGCCGAGTCGGCGTTACGGGCCATGAACACCCGTTCGATGCCCATGGTCACCGGGCCGTGCTGGCTGATGATTTCACTGACACCACGAAAAACGATCTGCAGCCGCTCGTGCAGCTCGCCGCTGCCGGTGCGGATACAGCCCGACGCCACGTACTCGCAACCACGGGCGGTCTGGCGCACCACACCATAACCGGTAATGCGCGAGCCGGGGTCGATACCAAGAATCAGAGTCATATTGCCTGTCAAAAAAATTGATGCATCTGTGCAAACTGTACCGGCCCTTTCGCGGGTAAACCCGCTCCCACAGGTACTGCACCGATTCTGAATGTGGTGCAGTACCTGTGGGAGCGGGTTTACCCGCGAAAGGGCCGGTACAGGCGCTGACAAACTTGAAGAACTGGCCTGGATAGCCAGGACACCTTAGCCGAGGTTTTCCATGATCTCATCGGAAATCTGGGCATTGGAGTAGACGTTCTGCACGTCATCCAGGTCTTCGAGCATGTCGATCAGCTTGAGCACCTTCTCGGCGCCGTCCTGGTCGAGTTCGGCGCTGGTGGTCGGCTGCATGACGATTTCCGCGTCAGCGGCCTTGAAGCCCGCCTCTTCCAGGGCATGGCGCACGGCATAGAAGCTGTTGAACGAGGTGAACACGTCGAACGAGCCGTCATCGTTGGCCACCACGTCGTCGGCATCGGCTTCCATCGCCGCTTCCATCAGCGCGTCTTCTTCCACGCCCGGGGCAAAGCTGATCTGCCCCTTGCGCTCGAACAGGTAGGCCACCGAACCGTCGGTGCCCAGATTGCCACCACACTTGGAGAAGGCATGACGCACGGCGGCGGCGGTACGGTTGCGGTTGTCGGTCATGGCCTCGACCATGATCGCCACGCCACCCGGGCCGTAACCTTCGTAGCTGAGCTCTTCGACGTTGTCGCTTTCGTTGGTGCCGGCACCACGGGCGACGGCACGATCGATGATGTCGCGACTCATGTTGGCGCCCAAGGCCTTGTCCAGCGCCAGGCGCAGGCGCGGGTTGGATGCCGGGTCAGCACCACCCTGCTTGGCAGCGACCGTCAGTTCGCGGATCCACTTGGTGAAGATCTTGCCTCTCTTGGCATCCTGGCGCTCTTTGCGGTGCTTGATGTTTGCCCACTTGGAATGACCAGCCATAACGACTCCGAATCCTTTGAATCACAAACAGCCCCGCCCCTGTTCGGGGCGGGACGGGAAATTGCCTGCGCCGAAACGCAAAGGCGCATCCATGTGGATGCGCCCGGGGACTGCTTACTCGACCTTGGTCTGTTCGCGCAGCCGGATGTGCAGCTCGCGCAGGGCCTTGGCGTCGACCATGCCAGGGGCCTGGGTCATGACGCACGCGGCGCTCTGGGTTTTCGGGAACGCGATCACTTCACGGATCGACTGGGCGCCGGTCATCAGCATGACCAGGCGGTCCAGGCCGAAGGCCAGGCCACCGTGAGGCGGCGCACCGAACTTCAGGGCGTCGAGCAGGAAGCCGAACTTCTCTTCCTGTTCTTCTGCCTCGATACCCAGCAGGCGGAACACCGCCTGTTGCATCTCCTTGCGGTGGATACGGATCGAACCGCCACCCAGCTCCGTACCGTTCAGGACCATGTCGTAGGCACGGGACAGAGCGGTGGCCGGGTTGGCCTCGAGCTCTTCCGGGGTGCACTTCGGCGCGGTGAACGGGTGGTGCAGCGCGGTGAAGCTGCCGTCTTCGTTCTCTTCGAACATCGGGAAGTCGACCACCCACATCGGTGCCCACTCGCAGGTCAGCAGCTCGAAGTCGTGGCCCAGGCGGATACGCAGCGCGCCCAGGGCTTCGCTGACCACCTTGAACTTGTCGGCACCGAAGAACACGATATCGCCGTCAACCGCGCCAACGCGGTCGAGGATGGTGTTGAGGTTGGCCTCGGGGATGTTCTTGACGATCGGCGACTGCAGGCCTTCGACGCCCTTGGCGCGCTCGTTGACCTTGATGTAGGCCAGGCCCTTGGCACCGTAGATGCCGACGAACTTGGTGTACTCGTCGATCTTGCTGCGCGGCATGCTGGCGCCGCCTGGCAGGCGCAGGGCGGTAACGCGGCACTTCGGATCATTGGCCGGGCCGGCGAACACCTTGAAGTCGACGTCCTTGAGCTGGTCGGCAACGTCGACCAGTTCCAGCGGAATACGCAGGTCCGGCTTGTCGGAACCGTAGCGGCGCATGGCTTCTTCGAAGGTCATGTGCGGGAATTCGCCGAATTCCAGGTCCAGCACTTCCTTGAACAGCTTGCGGATCATGCTTTCGGTCAGGCCCATGATCTCGCTTTCATCGAGGAAGCTGGTCTCGATGTCGATCTGGGTGAACTCCGGCTGGCGGTCGGCACGCAGGTCTTCGTCACGGAAGCACTTGGCGATCTGGTAGTAGCGGTCGAAGCCGGCGACCATCAGCAGCTGCTTGAACAGCTGCGGCGACTGCGGCAGGGCGAAGAAGCTACCGGCGTGGGTACGGCTAGGCACCAGGTAGTCACGCGCGCCTTCCGGGGTGGCACGGGTCAGGATCGGCGTCTCGACGTCGAGGAAGCCGTTTTCGTCGAGGAAGCGACGGATGCTGCTGGTAATGCGCGAACGCAGGCGCAGCTTGTCGGCCATTTCCGGGCGACGCAGGTCGATGAAGCGGTAGCGCAGGCGGGTTTCCTCGCCGACGTCGGAGTATTCGTTCAGCGGGAACGGCGGGGTTTCCGCTTCGTTGAGCACGTTCAGCTGGTAGCCGAGGATCTCGATGGCGCCGGAAGCCATGTTGGCATTCACCGCACCTTCAGGGCGCTTGCGGACCTTGCCGGTGATCTGCACGACGTATTCGCTGCGCACGCGGTCGGCAGCGGCGAAGGTTTCGGCGCGATCCGGGTCGAACACGACCTGGGCCATGCCTTCGCGGTCACGGATGTCGAGGAAGATCACCCCGCCGTGGTCGCGGCGACGATGGACCCAGCCGCAAAGGGTGACTTCCTGGCCGTCCAGGCTCTCGTTCAGTTGGCCGCAATAATGGCTGCGCATCATGATGGTGGTTTCGCTTCTCGTGATTCGTGTATTCGGTGGAGGCCTTGGCCGCCCGGAGAGGGCTAATACTGCAAGACCCGGTCACAGCATTCAACTCAGTCGGCTTTGTCGCCGCCTGCCAGATTCTTCTTCGCCCCGGTTTTGAAGTCGGTTTCGTACCAACCATTACCGCTCAGGCGGAAGCCTGGCACCGACAGCAGCTTCTTCAGCGCCGGCGCCTGGCAGGCCGGGCAATCGGTCAGCGGCGCGGCGCTGATCTTCTGCAGCACTTCCATGCGGTGCTCGCAGGATGCACATTGATAGTCATAAAGGGGCATGGGTGTCTCTCGTCAACCACAACGCTGGCTGCCGGGGCAGCAAAAAGCGGGATTATATATGGTTAACAAGCACTGCGCAGCCCGGCAGGCAATCAGCGCACACTTGGCGGGTCCTGAAGCCAGGCGACGCAGATCACCCGGATCAGCCCGCTGAAGTTGCGCACTCCACCCTGACGCAGGTGCACCTCGCGGTCCACATAAGACAGCACCGCACTGACCGAACAGCGGTTGGCCGCGGCAATGCGTTCCAGGATACCCCAGTAGACGGCCTCCAGCCGCAGGCAGGTGGAAAAGCCGTTGAGCCGCACCGAACGTGACACGGGCCGGGTCTGCAACATATCGAAATCCGCCTTGAACGGATCGATGCACTGTTTTCCCGGCCAGCGCCCCTGGCCAGCCACACGTTTGCTTGCTTGCATCATGCGCCACACTTCCTCGTCACAGGTACCAGGTGGCCTATGAAGCGCTGACGGGCGAGCTTAAAGCAGCGGCAAAATCTTCCTGCACAAACACTGATTGTTACGCACGACGCGGACCCTGTGGGAGCGGGCGAGCCCGCGAACACCGGCGGAGCCGGTGCCAACCACCGTGCTGGATTCTTCGCGGGCGCGCCCGCTCCCACAGGGTTACATGACAGCCTTCTACTCGCCGTCGAGCAGCACCCGCAGCATCCAGGCGGTTTTCTCGTGCACCTGCATGCGCTGGGTCAACAGGTCGGCGGTCGGCTCGTCACTGACCTTGTCCACAACCGGGAAGATACTGCGCGCGGTACGCACCACGGCTTCCTGGCCCTGCACAAGCTGGCGGATCATCTCGTCGGCAGGCGGCACCCCTTCCTCCTCCTTGATCGAGGAGTGTCGTGCATAAAATGCATAGGACCCCGGTGCCGGGAAGCCCAGGGCGCGGATGCGCTCGGCGATCGAGTCCACCGCCAGCGCCAGTTCGTTGTACTGCTCTTCGAACATCAGGTGCAGCGTGCGGAACGAAGGACCGGTGACATTCCAGTGGAAGTTATGGGTTTTCAGATACAGCACGTAGGTATCCGACAACAGACGGGACAGCCCATCAACGATGGACTTGCGATCTTCTTCACTGATACCGATATCGATTGCCATGAAGTTCCCCTTTTTCCATAAGGCTTGAGACCCAAGCGGGTGCCGTCCACTGTAGCAACACTTGGTGTACGCCGCCTGTGACATGGCGCAACACATCGCGCCTCGTGGCCTGCGGTTTGAGTAGCCTGCAGCTTTACTGTTAAATAGGCAGGGTGCCACCCGTGCGGACAGCAATTGCCGGGTGCATAGGCTGGCCTGTCACGTGTTCGCGCCCTACACCTCATGCGCACCGTGCCGCCAGCTCTTCCTGTGATCGGCCTTATCAACTGTGAGCCAACCCCATGTTCAAGATCGTCCATCTGGTGACGGGCGTGGCAGCCTTGCTGCTATCGCTCATGCCCAGCCTGAAAACTGATGCGATACCTTTCCTGCAACAACCCGACGCGGTCTACCTGGCCCTGCTCGGCCTGCTCAACCTGGTGCTGGCCCCGGTCGTGCCACTGTACTACCGTGGTGCACGGCAACAGCTGCAGCACCTGGCCTGCGCCCTGCTGGTAGTAGCCGTGGTGCTGCAGACCCTGACACTGCTGGCCCGCCCGGAAATGGGCAACCTGGCCGCACTGGTCTGCGCGGCGCTGGCCGTGGCCGTGCACCTGGCCGTGGGCTTTGCCCGCAGCCCGCGCAAGGCGCGCGCCGGCCAGCACACGGCGCAGGATACCGGCAATCGTGATACCGGTACCGTGAAGTGGTTCAACACATCCAAAGGCTTTGGCTTCATCTCCCGCGACTCGGGCGATGACATCTTCGTGCACTTTCGCGCCATTCGCGGCGAGGGCCACCGCATCCTGGTCGAAGGCCAGCGCGTGGAGTTTTCCGTGATGCACCGCGACAAGGGCCTGCAGGCCGAAGATGTGGTTGCGGTAACACGCCGCTGACTGCATTTGCACAACCATCCTTGTGTGGGAGCGAGCGTGCCCGCCCACACAAGGATCAATAATGAGGCGGCGGCGCCTCGTCCCCTTCGCTGCCGTACTGGCCAACCATCTCTTCGTAACGCTTGATCAGCTCGGCCATCTGCAACTGCAGCCGTTCGATCACTCGCCCCTGCTCGACCACCACATCATTCAGCGCCTGGATGGTGTCATCCTGGAACGCCTGGCGGGTTTCCAGTTCGACCACGCGCAATTCAAGCGACATGTCAGGCCTCCTGGTAACCGGCGAGCTGCAGCCCGCGCAGGCGCTGGCGAATAGCTTGCACCTGATCGTCGGTGTAGGCCAGCGCCGGGCACTTGCCCCACACCGGTGCCGGCCAGGCGGCGTCGTCGCGCTGGCGCACGATCACGTGCATGTGCAACTGGCTTACCACATTGCCCAGGGTCGCCACGTTCATCTTGTCGGCGCCGTAACTGGCTTTCAGCGCTTCGGCCAGGCGGGTGGTTTCCTGCCACAACTGCTGCTGCGCAGCAGCATCGAGTTCGAACAGTTCGCTGATGCCGGCGCGTTTGGGCACCAGGATGAACCATGGATAGTTGGCATCCTTGCTCAGCAGCAACTGGCACAGCGCAAATTCCCCCAGCACCAGCGAATCCTGCTGCAAACGCGAATCGAGGACGAACACGGCAAATCTCCTTCAGGCAGAACCAACCCGCTTCACGCGGAAAACAGGCCTGCAAGGATACCTTGCACGCTCCCGGTAACACAGCGCTACTTTTCGCACCAAAATGAGGCCGCCGGCACACCTCTCACCACACTTGCCACCCCACAAGTGACGCTGCATGAACAAGTTGCGGTAACACATTGACTTTCATGACAGCTTTCCAATTTTTAATGATTCTCGTCAGCAATACATGGCCAGGTCGCTCCCGCCCCGTGTTTACGGCACTTTCCGACCCCCGGTAGCGGGTTTTGTGAAAATTTCATGAAGCGTTGCGAATTTTGAGCACGCTTGTTGCATTCCTTTCACGCCAAGTCGGCACGACATCTGCAGTGGCAGGTGTACGCGACAAATAACAACAGCGGCATTGGTTACCAGGGAGTTCCACCCGCCGGAATCGGTAGTTACAGGTTGATTACGGTGGCAGGAACAGCGCTGGCGTTGTACGGCCCTTAAACCGGGGCGTGATTTGCGACATGGAAATACCTGAAAGCGACAGGGTGAAAAAGTTCCGCAAAGGATGTTTATACCCATATCGCCAACAACAGTCAGCGTGCTATACATTTTCGCCGACATAACAAGAAAGAGCTGCACCATATAACTAAAAGACTTGGACGCAGCGGTACTCTTCCTAAAAACCAAAGGAGCAAATCACGATGCGCGTGATGAAGTGGAGCATGATCGCCCTGGCCGTTGCGGCAGGGACCTCGCAGTTGGCAGTGGCCTCTTCCCAGGACGAGTCCAAAGGTTTCATCGAAGACAGCAAGCTGAACGTCAAGACCCGTATGCTGTACTTCAGCCGTGACTTCCGTAACAACGAAGGCGGCCAGAGCCGTCGCGAAGAAACCGGCCTGGGCTTCCTCGGTACCTTCGAGTCCGGCTTCACCCAGGGCACCGTGGGTGTGGGTGTCGATGCCATCGGCATGCTCGGCCTGAAACTGGACAGCGGCAAGGGCCGCGCCGGTACCGGCCTGTTCCCGACCGGCTCCGACGGCCGTTCGCAGGATGACTACTCCAAGGGCGGCGGCGCGGTCAAGTTCCGCATCTCCGACACCGTGCTGAAAGTGGGTGACCAGTTCACCGCACTGCCGGTCTTCGCCACCGACGACAGCCGCCTGCTGCCGGAAATCGCCCAGGGCACCCTGATCACCAGCAACGAGATCGAGGGCCTGACCCTGCACGCTGGTCACTTCACCAGCCTGACCGCCCAGGAGCAGACCGACCGCGACAGCTTCCACCTGAAGGAAGCCAACGTGGTCGGTGGTACCTACGCCTTCACCGACAACCTCAGCACCAGCCTGTACTACTCGAAGGTTGAAGACTACTGGCGCAAGTACTACGCCAACGTCAACTGGGCACTGCCGATCTCCGACAAGCAAGGCCTGGTGTTCGACTTCAACATTTATGACACCAAGAGCGAAGGCTCGGCCGAGTACCGCGCGTTCGATGGCGACAAGCTGGACAACCGCGCGTTCAGCCTGTCGGGCGCTTACAACATCGGCGCTCACACCTTCACCCTGGCCTACCAGAAAGTCACCGGCGACGGCGACTATGGCTATGGTATCGACGGTGGCGGCACCATCTTCCTGGCCAACTCCGTGGCCCGTTCCGACTTCAACGCCGAAGACGAGAAATCCTGGCAGGCTCGCTACGACCTGAACTTTGCCGAATACGGCATCCCGGGCCTGACCTTCATGACCCGTTATGTCCGCGGTACCGACGCCAACGTCGCCAGCACCAGCAACGGCAAGGAATGGGAACGCGACGTGGATATCAAGTACGTGCTGCAGAGCGGCCCGGCGAAAGACCTGAGCTTCCGCGTACGTCAGGCTACCTACCGTTCTTCCGATGGCACCTACTACGATTCCCCATCGATCGACGAACTGCGCCTGATCGTGGAGTACCCGCTGAGCATCCTGTAAGCCTGGCTTGCAGTGCCCCGCACCTGAAAAAGCCCGGCGATCACGCCGGGCTTTTTCTTGGCTGACAAGCGTCACGCCCTGGGGCATCCTGTACGCCTTCGTTTCGCCCCCGTACAATGCGGGGTCATTTCAATGTCTTAGGCAATCGACACGGCTCACCATGCGCACCAGTCAATATTTGCTCGCCACCCAGAAAGAAACCCCTGCCGACGCAGTGGTCATCAGCCATCAGCTCATGCTGCGTGCCGGCATGATCCGCAAACTGGCCTCCGGCCTGTACACCTGGCTGCCGATGGGCTTGCGGGTGATGCGCAAGGTCGAGGCCGTGGTGCGTGAGGAAATGAACGCCGCCGGCGCCCTGGAAGTGCTGATGCCCAGCATCCAGCCCGCCGAACTGTGGCAGGAATCCGGCCGCTGGGAGCAGTACGGCCCCGAGCTGCTGCGCCTGAAGGACCGCCACCAGCGCGACTTCTGTGTCGGCCCGACCCACGAAGAAGTCATCACCGACCTGGCCCGCAACGAGCTGTCCAGCTATAAACAGCTGCCGCTCAACATGTACCAGATCCAGACCAAGTTCCGTGACGAGATCCGCCCGCGCTTCGGCCTGATGCGCGGCCGCGAGTTCATCATGAAGGACGCCTACTCGTTCCATGCCGACCAGGCTTCCCTGCAGGAAACCTACGACCGCATGCACCAGGCGTACAGCAATATCTTCACCCGCCTGGGCCTGGACTTCCGCCCGGTGCAGGCCGACACCGGCTCCATCGGTGGCAGTTACTCGCACGAGTTCCACGTACTGGCCGAGTCCGGCGAAGACGACGTGATCTTCAGCGACAGCTCCGACTACGCCGCCAACATCGAGAAGGCCGAGGCCATCCCGCGTGAAACCGTGCGCCCGGCCCCTACCGAGGAGCTGCGCCTGGTCGACACGCCGAACGCCAAGACCATCGCCCAGCTGGTGGAAAACTTCGGCCTGCCGATCGAGAAGACCGTCAAGACCCTGATCGTGCGCGGCGCCGAGGAAGGCAAGCTGGTTGCCCTGATCGTCCGTGGCGACCACGAGCTGAACGAAATCAAGGCAGCCAAGCTGGAACAGGTTGCCGACCCGCTGGTCATGGCCACTGACGCCGAACTGCGTGAGGCCATTGGTGCCGGCGCCGGTTCGCTCGGCCCGCTGAACCTGCCGCTGGAAATCGTGATCGACCGTTCGGTTGCCCTGATGAGCGACTTCGGCATTGGCGCCAACATCGACGACAAGCACTATTTCGGCGTGAACTGGGAGCGCGACCTGCCGGTTCCACAGGTCGCCGACCTGCGTAACGTGGTCGAAGGTGACCCGAGCCCGGACGGCCAGGGTACCCTGGTGATCAAGCGCGGCATCGAAGTGGGCCACATCTTCCAGCTCGGCACCAAGTACAGCGAGGCGCTGAAGTGCCAGGTACTGGGCGAGAACGGCAAGCCGGTAACCCTGGCCATGGGCTGCTACGGCATCGGTGTGTCCCGTGTGGTCGCCGCTGCCATCGAGCAGAGCTACGACGACAAGGGCATCATCTGGAACGACGCCCTGGCCCCGTTCCAGATCGCCCTGGTACCGCTGCGCTACGAGACCGACGTGGTTCGCGAGGCAACCGACAAGCTGTACGCCGAGCTGACGGCCGCCGGCTACGAAGTGCTGCTGGACGACCGCGACAAGAAAACCAGCCCTGGCATCAAGTTTGCCGACATGGAGCTGATCGGTATCCCGCACCGCATCGTCGTCAGCGATCGCGGCCTGGCCGAAGGCAACCTGGAGTACAAGCACCGCACCGAGCAGGACGCCCAGCCGTTGCCGCTCAATGAAGTGCTGACCTTCCTGCAGGCCCGCGTTCGCCGCTGATAACCAATGCACGAGTGATCATGTTCAAGCGAAGTACCTTTCCCCTGGGGGGCGCCGCACTGTGCGGTGCCCTGCTCGTCAGCGGCTGCGCCAACCAGATGTCCCAACGCAGCGACCATGAGGAGCGCATCGAGCGCAAATTGCTCGAGCACACCCTGCAGATCGATGTCGGCGAGCCGAAGGTGATGGAGCTTCCGCAGCGACGTGTGCGGGTGCATGAGCAGAAGCGCTTCGAAGTCACCGAGTTCGAAGTCACCCGCAGCTATGACCGCTACACGCCTTACCAGCCATGGCGGGAGATTTACGAGATCCCGCTGGGTGCAGTGGCGGTGGTAGCGGGCGTCGGTGCCAACGTGGTCAACGTCTTCGCCTTGGGCAACCTGCCGGAAAGCATCACCCACGACTGGCTCAGCTACGGTGTGGACGGGCTCAACCCGTTCATGAACGTGCCGTCCAACGGCCGTGCCCAGCAGAACCTGGCCGGGATCAGCGAAGTGCAGAAAGGCAAGCGCGAAGAATCTACCAGCGTGCCCTGGAGCGAACGCCTGGTCGAGGTCAAGGCCGGCAGGATGACCCACGAGCTGACCACCGACAGGAACGGTGTGCTGCGCCTGAACCTGCTCGACAGCCCGTTCTCCGAGCAGAACCTCAACCACATCGGCACCCTGCACCTGCAGGTGCTGGACGAGGACAACGCGGTACGTGGCGATGCCAGCCTGCTGGTCAGCGCTACTTTGCGCAACAAGCTGCTCGAAGCCCATGAACTGATCTTCGATGACCTCGAAGATGACGATGTCGGCCAATGGGTACACCGGGTCAAGCGCTTGTCCGAACTGGGCCTGGAAGAGGAAGCCAGTGAAATGGAACAGAGCCTGATCGAACTGACCCGCAACGACCCGGAGCTGCAGCAGGAGTTTCTGCAGTCGCTGACCAAGGCCACTGGCCGGTTGGTGGCTGATCCAGGCGCGCAATAACCAGCATCACGCAGCCCTTGTAGGAGCGGCCTTGTGTCGCGATGGGCTGCGAAGCAGCCCCAGGAGTTCAGCTTTAATGCATGAATTGCCGGGTCTGCTTCGCAGCCCATCGCGACACAAGGCCGCTCCTACAAGGGCCACGTGAAGCTGCTCTCCTTATTCAGGCGGAAACAGCTCCAGCTGCTCATGCGCCCCGCGCAAGTCGCGCAACCTCACGCCTACCCCCAGCAAGCGCACCGGCTTGCCTCCACGGGCAAACGCCTGCCCCAGCAACTGCCGATAACTCTCCAGGTCCCTGCCCGCCCCCGCCTGCTCCAGGGTGGTCTGGCTGAAATCATGGAACTTGACCTTGACGAAGGGTTTGTCCGGCCGGTAACTACTGTCCATGCGGGCGATACGCTCGTTCAGGCTTTCCAGCAGTTCGGGCAGCCGTGCAAGGCAACTGGCCAGGTCCGGCAGGTCGGTGTCGTAGGTGTTTTCCACGCTGACCGATTGCCGGCGGCTGTCATTGTGTACCGCGCGCTCATCGATACCCCGCGCCAGCCCCCACAACCGCTCGCCAAAACTGCCGAACTCGCGCACCAGCGCCAGACGCGACCATTCACGCAGATCCAGGCAGGTTTCGATACCCAGCCGCGCCAGTTTGTCTGCCGTTACCTTGCCCACCCCGTGTAACCTGGCCACCGGCAGCGCAGCGATGAACGCCTCCACTTCGCCCGGGGTAATCACGAACAGGCCATTGGGCTTGCGCCAGTCACTGGCGATCTTGGCCAGGAACTTGTTCGGCGCCACACCGGCCGACACGGTGATATGCAGGGTGCGCGCGACGCGCCGGCGGATATCCTCGGCAATGCGCGTGGCGCTGCCCGAGTACCATTGGCTGTCGCTCACATCCAGGTAGGCCTCGTCCAGCGACAGCGGCTCGATCAGCTCGGTGTAATCGCGAAAGATCGCGTGGATTTCCCGCGAGGCCTCACGGTAGGCCTCGAAGCGCGGCTTGACGATCAGCAGGTCCGGACACAGCTTCAGTGCGTGCCGCGACGACATGGCCGAACGCACGCCGTAGGCACGCGCTTCATAGTTGCAAGTGGCGATCACCCCACGCTGGTCCGGCGAGCCGCCCACCGCCATGGGCCGCCCGGCCAGGCGCGGGTCGTCACGCATTTCGATCGCGGCATAGAAGCAATCGCAGTCGACGTGGATGATCTTGCGCAAGGACATGGATGACCGTCAGCACTGTAAATTCATACAGATAGTATCGCATGCCCCCTCGGGAGGCTGCAGCCTGTACGCGGCATTGCTCGATAATCGGCCTGAAAGCCCCGTCGCGCCTGAGCTGCGGGCCATATTCAAGCGCTAAGAGTTTGAACAGGAAAGGTTTTTTCAGGAAAAAGCTTGACACCCACCGGTAAATCCGTAGAATTCGATCTCACAGGCGCGGGATGGAGCAGCCTGGTAGCTCGTCGGGCTCATAACCCGAAGGTCGTCGGTTCAAATCCGGCTCCCGCAACCAGATTCGAGAAAAGGCCACTGTTCACACAGTGGCCTTTTTCTTTTGCGTCAAATAATGCTCTTGTAGAAATATTAAAAAAATCAACAAGTAGCGCTTGACGCTCATTCTGAAAGCTGTAGAATGCGCCCCACTGACGCGGGATGGAGCAGCCTGGTAGCTCGTCGGGCTCATAACCCGAAGGTCGTCGGTTCAAATCCGGCTCCCGCAACCATATTCGTCAGAACGAACCCCGCCTGTGTAACAGCAGCGCGGGGTTTGTTGCTTTTCCCTCCTGCTTTTCGTCGCTCCCAATCCCCCCGCCCTCCAGCCAACCCGCAGGCTTGAGAGGTCGTGCCCAGGATGAACTATCTTTAACCCTGCCAGGCCGCTGAAAGTGCCCGAGGCCGGAGTAACATTGGATACGTTTTCCTAAGGGACTTTCACTTGGCCGCACCTTCCCCTCACCTCGCGCTACATGCCGGGGGCAATCCATGACTTCGCACAACCCCGAACCGCCGGTGCCGCTCGCCTCGGCGCTGCCCGGTGCCGTGCAACGCCTGCCCTTGCTCGAACGCTTGAGCCGCTATCGCCAGCCCATTGGCCTGGTAGTGACGCTGGTGTTGTTCACCATGGCCCTGATCGCCTGCCGCCACCTGCTGAGCGAGTTGGACATCTATGCCTTGCACGATGCCATGCTCAGCGTGCCGACACAGTCGCTACTCGGCGCCTTGCTGGCAACCGTGCTCGGTTTCGTGATCCTGCTGGGTTACGAATGGTCGGCCAGCCGCTATGCCGGTGTGAAACTGCCGACGCGCAGCCTGGTGCTGGGCGGCTTCAGCGCCTTTGCCATCGGCAACGCCATCGGCCTGTCGATGCTTTCGGGCGGCTCTGTGCGCTATCGCCTGTATGCACGACAGGGGGTGGGCGCAGGTGAAGTGGCACGGATGACCGTTTTTGCCAGCCTGTCACTGGGCTGCGCGCTGCCGCCACTGGCGGCTTTGGCGACCTTGAGCGACCTGCCGGCAGCCTCGGCTGCACTGGGTTTGGCCCCTGGCTTGCTGGCCGGTATCGCCACAGCCGTACTGCTGGCTTGCAGCATGCTGGTGTTCGGCTTGTACCGCCGGCGCCTGGCTGAACAACCACTGGCCAATAACCTGCTGGTACAACTGGGCCGCCGCACACTGCGCCTGCCGGGCGCACGCCTGGCCGCCCTGCAATTGCTGATCACCGCACTGGATGTCGCCGCTGCCGCCACGGTGCTGTACCTGCTGTTGCCCGAAGCACCACCTTTCGGTGCGTTTGTCCTGGTGTACCTGCTGGCCTTGGCCGCAGGTGTGCTCAGCCATGTACCGGGTGGCGTCGGGGTGTTCGAAGCGATCCTGCTGGCGGCTTTTGCCGACCAGCTCGGCGCGGCGCCATTGGCAGCGGCACTGCTGCTGTATCGGCTGATCTACGTGGTGCTGCCGCTGCTGCTGGCCTGCGTGTTGCTGCTGGCCAACGAAGCCCGGCGCCTGCTGTTCGCGCAACAGGCGATCAAGGCCGCTTCCGGGCTGGCCGCGCCGATCCTGTCGATCCTGGTGTTCCTGTCCGGGGTGGTGCTGCTGTTCTCCGGGGCCACGCCCGAGATCGATACGCGCCTGGAACACATGGGCTTTCTGGTGCCGCACCGTCTGATCGATGCCTCGCACTTTGGCGCCAGCCTGATCGGCGTGCTTTGCCTGCTGCTGGCCCAAGGCCTGCGTCGGCGCCTGTCCGCCGCCTGGCTGCTGACTACCGTGCTGTTGCTGGTCGGCGCCCTGCTGTCGCTGCTCAAGGGCTTCGATTGGGAAGAGGCCTGCCTGCTGACCCTCACTGCCGCCCTGCTCGCTCTGTTCCGCCGTTCCTTCTACCGCCCAAGCCGCTTGCTCGAATTGCCGTTCTCGCCAGTATTTCTGGTGGCCAGTGCCTGTGTGGTCGGTGCATCGGTCTGGCTATTGTTGTTCGCCTATCAGGATGTGCCCTACAGCCATCAGCTGTGGTGGCAGTTCACTCTCGATGCCGACGCCCCGCGTGGCCTGCGCGCCGCCATGGGCAGCGCCTTGCTGCTGGCGGCCGTGGCCCTGACCTGGCTGCTGCGCACGGCACCGCCGGTGATCCACCTGCCTGACGAAGAAGAGCTGCAACGTGCCAACCGCATACTGCTGGCGTCCGACCAGCCCGATGGCGGCCTGGCCCTGACCGGCGACAAGGCATTGCTGTTCCATCCTCGCGACAACGCCTTCCTCATGTATGCCCGTCGCGGCCGCAGCCTGGTGGCCCTGTACGACCCGATCGGCCCGGCCCAGGAGCGTGCCGAGATGATCTGGCAGTTCCGCGACCTGTGCGACCTGCACCATGCCCGCCCGGTGTTCTACCAGGTGCGCGCCGAGAACCTGCCGTTCTACATGGACATCGGCCTGACCGCGCTGAAGCTGGGCGAAGAAGCCCGGGTCGACTTGCGCCGCTTCGACCTCGAAGCCAAGGGCAAGGAGATGAAGGACCTGCGCTACACCTGGAACCGTGGTGGGCGTGACGGGTTGAGCCTGGAAATCCACGAACCCGGCCATGCCCCGCTGACAGAACTGAAGGAAATTTCCGATGCCTGGCTCGGCGGCAAGAACGTGCGCGAGAAAGGCTTCTCGCTGGGGCGCTTCAGCCCTGAATACCTGCAGCACTTCCGTATTGCCCTGATCCGCTTCCAGGGCCGCCCGGTGGCTTTCGCCAACCTGCTGGAAACCCATGGCCACGAACTGGCCAGCCTCGACCTGATGCGTGCGCACCCCGAGGCCCCGAAGCTGACCATGGAATTCATGATGATCGGCCTGATCCTGCACTACAAAAACCATGACTACGCCCGCTTCAGCCTGGGCATGGTGCCGCTGTCCGGCCTGCAACCGCGGCGTGGCGCGCCCTTGACCCAACGCCTGGGCTCGATGGTGTTCCGCCGTGGCGAGCAACTGTACAACTTCCAGGGGCTTCGACGCTTCAAGGACAAATTCCAACCGGACTGGGAACCCCGCTACATGGCCGTGCCGGCCGGGCTCGACCCGCTGGTGGCACTGGCCGACACCGCCGCCCTGATCGCAGGCGGCCTGACTGGATTGGTGAAACGTTGATGACCCGACGCTTTTGGCTGTACCTGCTGGTTCCTCTGCTGTTGGCCACCCTGGGAGGTGCGCTGGCATTCTGGCTGTGGACGCGCCCGGCTCCCGAGGCACACCTGGAACAACTGAGCCTCAATGACACCCGCATCACCCGCGTGACCCCAGGCGTGCACCCCAAGGCCCGGGTGGCCATCGGTGTGCCCCAGGACCAGGCACTGACCGACAGGCAGCTGCTGGACCTGGCCCAGGCCGGTGAAGCGCAACTGGTGCAGGTGATCCTGCCGCCCAACGACTGCAGCAAGCAGCAACAGGCCATGGACCAGGCCTTGGGCCAGCTGTCGGAGAAGCCGACGCTGGTCGCCGGTATCGGCCCTGGCGCCGCCCAGGCCTGGCGCTGGCTGGCCAACCAGAACAACGACAAGGCGCGGGCGATTTCCGTGGACTTCAGCCTGGAACAACCTGGCTGCCAGGTCCCGCTGCCAAAATCTGCGGCCCATGGCCACTGGAATGTCGCCTGGAACGACAACCCGGATGACGCCAGCGCTGCCTTCGTACGCGACCAGGCCAATGCCGAAACCAGTATCAGCGACTACGACATCCACCTGCCACAAGTGCTCAAGGCCCAACTGACGCAGGCCCTGGTCGGCCACGACGGCAACGCACTGGCCATCCCGGTGGTCGAGGTGCCAGCCGGGCAGACCACCGACACGGTTACCCTGTTCCTTTCCGGAGATGGTGGCTGGCGTGACCTGGACCGCGACGTGGCCGGGGAAATGGCCAAGCTGGGCTACCCGGTGGTGGGCATCGACACGCTGCGCTACTACTGGCAACACAAGACCCCGGAACAAAGCGCCACCGACCTGTCCGAGCTGATGCAGCACTACCGGCAGAAGTGGGGCACCAAGCGCTTCGTGCTGACCGGCTATTCGTTTGGTGCCGACGTGCTGCCGGCGATTTACAACCGCCTGCCGGCCGAGGACCAGCAGCGGATCGACGCGGTGATGCTGTTGGCCTTTGCCCGCAGCGGCAGCTTCGAGATCGAAGTCGAGGGCTGGCTGGGCAAGGAAGGCCAGGAAGCGCCAACCGGGCCGGAAATGGCCAGGCTGCCGGCGTCCAAGGTGGTGTGCGTGTATGGCGTGGAAGAGGCCGACGAAAGCGGTTGCACCGACAAGACTGCGGTGGGTGAACGCCTGAAACTGCCAGGTGGGCACCACTTCGACGAAAACTACCCGGCACTGGCCAAGCGCCTGATCGGCGAGATCGAGACGCGCCAGGGCAAGTCGAGTGTGGCTGAGCAGAACTGATTAGACCTTGCGGCCCATTCGCGGGTACAGCGCAAGCCTTGAAAGCTATACGGGCCATGTGGGAGCGGGCATGCCCGCGAACACCGGCGAAGCCGGTGCCCTACACCGAGTTGCCGGCTTCGCGGGCACGCCCGCTCCCACATGGGGCGGGTACTGCCTTGAAATCTGTATTGTCCCTCAGATCTCGACCTGGGTCCCTAGCTCGATCACCCGGTTCAGCGGCAGGTTGAAAAAGCGCAAGTTGCCGTTGGCATTTTTCAGCAGGAACGCGAACAGGTTGCCCCGCCAGCGCGACATCCCCTCCAGCCGTGAGGCGATCACGGTCTCGCGGCTGAGGAAGTAGGTGGTGCGCATCGGGCTGAAGTCCAGCTCTTCCAGGTGGCAAAGCTTCAGCGCCGCCGGCACATCCGGTTCGTCCATGAAGCCAAAGTGCAGCAACACGCGGAAGAACCCGTCGCCATAAGCCTCCACTTCAAAACGCTCCTGCTCCGGTACCCGTGGCCGGTCCTCACTGACAACCGTCAACAGCACGACCTGACTGTGCAGCACCTGGTTATGCAACATGTTGTGCAACAGCGCATGGGGCACCGCATCGGAGCGCGCCGTGAGGAACACCGCCGTGCCTTCGACCCGGTGCGGCGGCTGAATGCGTATGCTGCTGATGAACAGCTGCAGTGGCAGCGCGCCTTCGTCGATACGCTCCATCAGGATTTGCTTGCCGCGCTTCCAGGTGCTCATCAACAGGTACAGCACGCCCCCTGCCAATACCGGGAAGGCACCGCCCTGGGCGATCTTCGGCACGTTGGCGGCAAAGAACAGCCCGTCGACGAACAGGAAGCCCAGCAGGATCGGCACTGCCAGCACCGGTGGCCACTTCCACAGCAGCAGCATCACCGCCGAGACCAGGATGGTGGTCATCAGCATGGTACCGGTCACCGCCACGCCGTAGGCCGCCGCAAGGGCTCCGGACGACTCGAAACCGACCACCAGCAGTACCACGCCGACCATCAGCGACCAGTTGATTGCGCCGATGTAGATCTGCCCCTGTTCGTCGCTGGAGGTATGCTGGATCTGCATCCGGGGAATGTAGCCCAGCTGAATGGCCTGGCGGGTCAGGGAGAACGCCCCCGAGATCACCGCCTGCGAAGCGATCACCGTGGCCATGGTAGCCAAGCCGACCATCGGCAGCAGCGCCCAGCCCGGCGCCAGCAGGTAGAACGGGTTACGTGCCGCCTCTGGGTCTTGCAGCAGTAACGCGCCTTGGCCAAAGTAGTTGAGCACCAGCCCCGGCAGCACCAGGGCAAACCAGGCCCGGGCGATCGGCTTGCGGCCAAAGTGGCCCATGTCGGCGTACAACGCCTCGGCACCGGTCAGTGCCAGCACCACCGCACCGAGAATGGCGACACCCATGCCGGGGTGAACCACGAAAAAGTTCACTGCCCAGACCGGGTTGAATGCCTTGAGCACTTCCGGGCTCTGCGAGATGCCATACACCCCCAGCGAGCCCAGCGCCACAAACCAGGTGACCATGATCGGGCCGAACAGCTTGCCGATCTTGTCGGTGCCGTGCTTCTGCACCAGGAACAACGCCACCAGTATCACCAGCGAAATCGGCACCACCCAGTGGTCGATACCCTCGAACGCCAGGCCCATGCCCTCTACCGCCGACAGCACCGAAACCGCCGGGGTGATCATGCTGTCGCCATAGAACAGCGAAGCGCCGATCAACCCGCACACCACCATCAGCGTACGCAACCTCGGATAGGCCGCCGTGGCCCGCCGTGCCAGCGCAGTCAACGCCATGGTGCCACCCTCGCCCTGGTTGTCGGCACGCAGGATGAACATCACGTACTTGAACGACACCACCCACAGCAACGACCACAGGATCAGCGACAGGATCCCCAGCACGCCGTCATGGTTGACCGGTACCCCGTACCCGCCACTGAAGACTTCCCTGAGGGTATACAACGGACTGGTACCGATATCGCCATAAACAACCCCGACTGCCGCTACGAGCAGGCTCAGCGACCGCGTCGCGCCCTGCTTCCCCTCGTGCCCGCCCTCGGCGTGACTGCTTGCCTGAACCATCGACCACTCCCGCAGACGGCCTTGCAAGGCCAGTAGAATTACCCATGCGCCAAGTGATACCGATACCCCCGACGCAATGGCGCGAAGCATAGCGCAGCGTTCGTCGCATTTCTGCTGGTCAAGCGATCCCGCGCTCGCTAGAATTGCGCACTTTTTGATCAGAGGCGCCAAAAGCGTCCGTCAAGATCGCCCCCGATTCCGGTCGGGCGACCTGCATTCAATACCGAGGTTAGTCATGTCCACCACGCCCGCCACCCCCAAGGTTGGTTTCGTAAGCCTGGGTTGCCCAAAAGCCCTGGTCGATTCCGAGCGCATCCTGACCCAGCTGCGCATGGAAGGCTATGAAGTCGTGCCCACCTACGAGGACGCCGACGTGGTGGTGGTCAACACCTGCGGCTTCATCGACAGCGCCAAGGCAGAATCGCTGGAAGTGATCGGCGAAGCGATCAAGGAAAACGGCAAGGTCATCGTTACCGGCTGCATGGGTGTCGAGGAAGGCAGCATCCGTGACGTGCACCCGAGCGTGCTGTCGGTCACCGGCCCGCAGCAGTACGAGCAGGTGGTCAACGCGGTGCATGAAGTGGTGCCGCCACGCCAGGACCACAACCCGCTGATCGACCTGGTACCGCCGCAGGGCGTCAAGCTGACCCCGCGCCACTATGCGTACCTGAAGATTTCCGAAGGCTGCAACCACAGCTGCAGCTTCTGCATCATCCCGTCGATGCGCGGCAAGCTGGTCAGCCGCCCGGTCGGCGAAGTGCTGAGCGAGGCCGAGCGCCTGGTCAAGGCCGGGGTCAAGGAGATCCTGGTGATTTCCCAGGACACCAGCGCCTACGGCGTCGACGTCAAGTACAAGACCGATTTCTGGAACGGCCGCCCGGTCAAGACCCGCATGCTCGAGCTGTGCGAAGCGCTGAGCAGCCTGGGCGCGTGGGTCCGCCTGCACTATGTGTACCCGTACCCGAATGTCGACGATGTGATTCCGCTGATGGCCGCCGGCAAGATCCTGCCGTACCTGGACATCCCGTTCCAGCACGCCAGCCCGAAAGTACTCAAGGCCATGAAGCGCCCGGCTTTCGAAGACCGTACCCTGGCGCGCATCAAGAACTGGCGCGAGCAGTGCCCGGAGCTGGTAATCCGCTCCACCTTCATCGTCGGCTTCCCAGGCGAGACCGAGGAAGATTTCCAGTACCTGCTGGACTGGCTGACCGAAGCCCAGCTGGACCGCGTGGGCTGCTTCCAGTACTCGCCGGTAGAAGGCGCCCCGGCCAACGACCTGGGCCTGGAAGAAGTGCCGGACGACGTCAAGCAGGACCGCTGGGACCGCTTCATGGCCCACCAGCAGGCCATAAGCGCCGCCCGCTTGCAACTGCGCATCGGCAAGGAAATCGACGTGCTGATCGATGAAGTGGAAGAGCAAGGTTCGGTTGGCCGCAGCTTCTTCGATGCCCCGGAGATCGACGGCAGCGTGTTCATTGATGGCGACCACGGCTTCAAGCCGGGTGACAAGGTGCGTTGCCGCGTGGTGGATGCCGACGAATACGACATGTGGGCTGAACCCATCCAAGGCCGCTGACAAAGCCTGTCAGTCAAGCAATTTGGGGCCGCTTCGCGGCCCATCGCCGGCAAGCCGGCTCCCACCTCGACCGCGCTGCCTTCAGGCCTGTGCAGTACCTGTGGAGCTGGCTTGCCGGCGATGAGGCCCTGACAGGCAACACAAGACAGTTGCTCCCGGGATCGGGCATTGCCGGGGCAGGGCTTGTTCTTCAGAACGCATGAAAAAGCATCAGACCGCCCTCTGCGTCCGGGCTGGCATCCGAGAAGCCTTTGACCGCATAGAGTTGCACTTTCCACTGCTGGTTGAGCTTGTGCGTCAGGAACAGGGTAAGTTCCCTGATCTGCGCGCCTGTCGAGACGACCTTCTGCCGCCAGTCGTAGGAGGCGCCCGCCGAAGTGCCTGCAGCCACGGGCATGGCGAAGCCGAGGCTGGCAAATATCGGGTCGTCGAAATCGCTGTCGGGCGGGTCACCGAACTTCTTCCAGCCCAGGGTCGCGAAGCCGGTCATCGGGCCAAAGGCCTTGGCGATGTCGACCTGGCCGGTGTAGTCGTATTCACCGGTGCCCAGGCACTGGTCTTCATCGGCAGTGGGGAATTTGACCTTGCCGATAAGGTCCACCATCAGGCCGCCGTCACTGCCGTCTAGCAGCGCATAACCGGCGCTGGCAACCGTGTCTCCCAACCCGCTTTCCACATCCCGGCAGCCACCGGGCAAGGGGTCACCATTGGGCCCCACTTCAGGGTTGGTGATACGCAGCCAGGGCACGGTGACCTTGTAGGTCATCGGGCCGGTTTCATACTTGCCGACCACGGGGACGTACCAGATTTCCGAGGTGGTACCGGTGCCATAGTCACCACTTGAATAGTCCATGCCTATGGCGGCGCTGAAGGTATCGCCCAGGGCCGACGCGCTGGCGCATGACAGCAAGCAGGCGAAAAGAGGGAGCGTGGGTCTCATCTGCACCTCGGTATCCCGGCGGGAAGCGTGATGGCACTTACCCAGCCTAGTTGCCTAATGCCCGGATCGCTCTGGATGCTCCACTTTTTCAGTTTTCTCTATTGTCTCGGGTCTTTCGACCTTTTCGACTTTTTCTACCTTCTCGAGTTTTTCTACCTTCTCGACTTTCTCAGGCTTCTCGACCTTCTCGACCTTCTCGACCTTTTCGGGCTTCTCGGGCTTCTCGGGCTTTTCTACTTTCTCGATTTTTTCTACTTTCTCTACTTTTTCTGGTTTCTGTATTTTTTCAACCTTCTCTACTTTTTCCACCCGCTCAAGCTCGACCCTCTCTACCCGACCAGAGCGTCCACTGTTGCTGCTCTCGGGCTGCTCCACGCTGTCGACATGTTCTGACCTCCCGGACTTGTCCAGGCTTTCAGTACTGTCACGACCACTGGAGCCGTCAACGCCACCGTGCCCGCTGTGATCGTCATTGCTTTCAAGGCGAACGCTGGTCGCATCGCGCCCGCCATGCCCGCTATTGCTGGCGCCTTCAGCGTCACTGGTCCCATGCTCGCTGCGCCGCCCCGAGTGCCCTCTGTCCGGGTTATCGGCACGGTCGCCATCGAACTCCACGCGGGTTGCCCGCAGCTCGTGCTTGCCACTGAACACCCCGCTCACCCGCACACGTTGATCGAGCGTAAATGCCGCGGACTGCTTGCCGACGATCACGGTGCCCTGCCCCAGCGTCACCTTGATCCCTGCCACCACCAGTTGTTGAGCGTGGCTGCGCTGTACCAGCCCCTCGATCACCGCCGCCTGTACACGGCCAGCAAAAGGCAGGCTCGGGTCTGGGCGGGTTTGCGCCACTTCCAGCTGACGCCCGGTCCACTGCCCACGCACCAGCACTTCCCGTGCGGGTGCCACGCGGGTTCCCAGCTTCAGCCCCTGGAGGCTGCCGGTACGATCAACCGCACCGATGGCACTGGCTTCCCTGAGCCCAGGCGCCCGTTCGATACGGCTGGCTACCACTTCGCCTCTGGCATCGCGCAAGCCACTGACCCTGACCGGTTCGCCCGGGCGCAGCCCTTCGGCCACCCGTGCCCCAGCAGCAAGGCGCACCGGTTGGCCCATGACCCGCAGGGGGGCCGAAGCATTGGGCAGTGCCGTCAGTGGCCCTTCGTAAACGTTGAGGATGGAGATGCGCCCTGCTTGCAGGCCGCGTTTGCCGGCAAATGCCTCCACCGCGACAACCTGCCCGATCGCCAGGTGAGCGCTACTGGCAGGCGCACCGTTTTCACTCACCGGCACATCTTTGCCGAAGTGCACTTCAAGGCCATTGACGCAGATCGAAGCGAACCCGGTGATGGTGCCGACGATGCCTGTGCCACCGCTGCCGCCCGGGCGCAGGATCGGCGCGCCGGTACCGCCGACACCACCGTGATCGATAAAGGTACCGTCCACACCGTCGGCCACCGCACCGGTCCCGCCTGTGCCACCAGGACGCTGCGGCTGCGGCGCACCGGTGCCACCCACACCACCGTTTTCACTGCGTACGCCTGTACCGCCGACACCGCCCGTCCTGGCCCCGGTGCCACCCATGCCACCCGGAAACTGCAAGCCCGCTGCTCCCGCCATACCCACTTCGTCACGGCTGACACACACCGGTGCTGCGGCCACCTCGGCAGGCGCCACCAGGTTCAGCCCGAAACCCAGGGCCAGTGCGACGACACTGAGGCAGCGCGCGAGGGAGGTCATGGGTCAGGTGTCTTCGACAAATCGGAGTCGGTGGTTTCAGTGTAGAAATAAAGCCCGACAGTGATGCGCTGACGCTGCCCGGCACTGGGCACATCGGCATCTTCCAGGTCTGATGCAAGCCGACTGAAGGCAAGCAGCATCTGCATGCCATCCTTGTCCACCGCTTCACGCAGATGGTCGACACTGGCCGGGCTCAAGGCGTCGTAGTGCACGCTGCGTTCAAAGAACGGCTGGCCTTCCCCGCTCAGGTTGTGCACTGCTGCGCAGGCATGATCATGCAGGTTGTGGCCAAAGTACGCGGCCTTTTCATCGAAGCCCTTCTGCGGCACGAATGCCTGGGCTTCCAGGTGGACACAGTCCTGTTCGTCGAGCCGGACGATACCCAGGCGCAACCACTCATCCAGCACCACCCTCCCGCGAATGTCGGTACTGATCTTCGCTACCAGGGCATCGAAGGAGCGATCGCCGCCGACACTCGCCAGGCGCGGCAACGGCAGCGGCTGGCCAGGCTCCGAGCAGAACGGCTTGGCAGTGGTCCACATATTGACCAGCTGCGCACCTAACGTGATGTTTTCCGGCAGCGCGACGAGCGATGTCCCCCCCTCGCTGCGCAAACGCCGAACGTCCTTGCGATGCACGCCCGTGAGCAGGCTGATACGGCTGTCGGTCGGCACGGTACCGTCCAGGCGAAACTCGCGATGGGCCACATCGACGAACACTTCCTTGAGCAGGTCGGCGAACATCGTGTAGGTGACCCCTTTGCGCAGCATCAGGCGCACCAGCGGACGCATGACGCGCCGCAGTGCACTTAACATCGAAGGGGGGATGGCAGGCGATTGCATTGAGCGCATTCCTTGACAGATGAACCCAGTATACGCCGTGGGAAAACATCCCACACAACCCCAACAAAATCAGGGATGGTCGTCAGCGCTCATTGCATTCGCGTTGAGTTCAGCGCCAGTCAACTCCTGCTGTTGTCATCACCCGGTTCGCCTGCGGCATGCTCACCGCGGTCATCACCCGGTTCGCCACCCATAGGGTCACCACGATCATCACCAGGCTCACCACCAACGTGATTGCCGTGGTCATCGCCAGGCTCACCGCCAACATGATTGCCATGATCGTCCCCGGGCTCACCGCCAACGTGATTACCGTGATCGTCACCGGGCTCACCGCCAACGTGATTACCGTGATCGTCCCCAGGCTCACCGCCAACGTGATTGCCATGATCATCACCCGCTTCAGCGTGGTTGCCGCTGCGCCCAGAGTTCGAGGCACCATCATGACCGCGCCCACTGTTACCGGCGTGGCCACCTCCATCTCCGCCAGCACCGTGGCCACCGCCTTCACCACCGTGGCCGCCACCACCGCCGCCGTGACCACCGCCACCACCACCATGACCGCCACCACCGCCGCCGTGACCACCGCCACCACCACCATGGCCGCCACCGCCACCACCATGACCACCGCCGCCGCCACCATGACCGCCACCACCTCCACCACCTCCACCACCGCCACCACCATCCTTGGCGTAGGCACTGGAGCCATTGGATATCGAATCAGGGACCAGAACGATGGAAGTCGACAGCACGCCAGCAACCGCGGCCGCCAATAGCGCCTTTTTGAACAACATAGGGATATGCATGTTTCGTCTCCAGGTCATCGCCATGAGAAACGCCAAATCAAGCCGGAAATTCTGGGTTCAGCTTTTGCTTATTATTGCGTGGGATTTTTTCCCACGTACAAGTAATAGTCTTCCACACCCCGAGGTTCAAGCACCGCGCGGAAAAGCCGACCGGTGGTTGGCCTGCTATGTTTGCCTTATCGTCACGGAGGAACACCGACATGCATGCGGTACTGACGCTGCAAACCCCGCGCTTGAGTGACTACGACGAACTGGTACAGGTATGGGAGGATTCGGTACGCGCCACCCACGACTTCTTGCCGGATGGCTATATCGTCTTGCTACGCGAACAGGTGCTGCGTCGCTACCTCGATGCCGTGATGCTGATCTGCTGCAAGGATCGCCAACGCATCTGCGGCTTCGCCGGGGTCGCCAACGGGCGCGTTGACATGCTGTTCGTCGCACCTGCCTACCGGGGCCAAGGGGTCGGCAAGCGCCTGCTGCACCATGCAATCGACGAGTTGAATGCCGAGCGCCTGGACGTCAACGAACAGAACCCGCAAGCCTTGGGCTTCTATCTGCATGAAGGCTTCGAGGTGATCGGCCGTTCGGAAACCGACGGCTTGGGGCAACCCTACCCGTTGCTGCACATGCGCCTGCGCAAAACGGCGTAAATGACACAGATTCCCAGCCCCTCTGCCGCGCGGGCAGGTACAATGCAGGTCTTTCCCTGCCTTTGCGAATTGCCGTCATGTCCGAACCCGTCCGCCTGTCCAAACGCCTTATCGAGCAGCTTGGCTGCTCTCGCCGCGAGGCCGAGCTGTATATCGAAGGCGGCTGGGTCACGGTCGATGGCGTGGTGGTCGAGCAGCCACAGTTCAAGGTCGAACAACAGCGCGTCGAACTGCTGCCAGGTGCCCGTGCCGAAACGCTGGAACCGGTAACCCTGCTGCTGAACCAGCCGGCCAGCGTGGACAGCGAAACCGCCCGCGCGAGCATGAACATGGGCACCCTCAGCGAAGCCCACCGCGAAGGTGTGCGCCCCCTGCACGGGCATTTTGCCCGGCAGGCCTGCGTGGCGCCGCTGGAGCGCGGTGCCAGCGGCCTGCAGGTTTTCACCCAGGACTGGCGGGTAACCCGCAAGATCGACGCCGACCTGCGCCGCCTGGAACAGGAGTTCATCGTTGAAGTGCGCGGCGAGACCACGCCCCAGGCGCTGGAACGCCTGGCACGCGGTGCCACCCGCAATGACCGCGAGCTGCCCAGGACCAAGGCCAGCTGGCAGAACGAGACCCACCTGCGCATGGTCCTGAAAAACCCGCAGCCGGGGCAGATTGCCGAGCTGTGCGCGTACCTGCGCCTGGAGCTGGTAGGCATGCGCCGCATTCGCCTGGGTGGTGTATCGATGGGCAAGCTGCCTTTGGGCCAATGGCGCTACCTGGCCACTACCGAACGTTTCTAAGCAATATGCTGCGCCCACCGGCGCGGCACCTGAACAGGATTCTGCAGCAATGAACCACAATGACGTCCTGCGTAGCCTGCGCTACATGCTCAAGGTGAATGACGCCAAGATGGTCGAGATCATCGGGCTATCCGGCCTCGACGTGCATCCCCTGGTGCTGGCCACCTACCTGAAGAAAGAAGACGAGGAAGGCTTCGTGCGTTGCCCGGAACGGGTCATGGCGCACTTTCTTGACGGCCTGGTCATCCACCGCCGCGGCAAGGACGACAGCCGCCCGCTGCAGCCGATCGAGCTGCCGGTGACGAACAACCTCATCCTCAAGAAGCTGCGGGTGGCCTTCGAGCTCAAGGAAGACGACCTGCATGCAATCCTCAAGTCGGTCAACTTCCCGGTCAGCAAGCCCGAACTCAGCGCGCTGTTCCGCAAGGCCGGCCACGACAACTACCGCCCGTGCGGCGACCAGTTGCTGCGCAACTTCCTCAAGGGCCTGACCTTGCGCGTGCGCGGCTGAGTGGCCATGCAGCATACGGTTACTCCGGTCGGCATTCTCCGCTCCTGTTTCAAGGAGAAATTCGCCATCCCGCGCCAGCCACAACTGGCGCCCGCCGCACGCGGCGTGCTCGAACTGCTGCCACCGTTCGACCAGGGGGATGCGGTCGAGGGCCTGGAGCAGGTCAGCCATATCTGGCTGCTGTTCCTGTTTCACCAGGCACTGGAAGACAAACCCCGCCTGAAGGTGCGGCCGCCGCGCCTGGGCGGCAACAAGAGCATGGGCGTGTTCGCCACCCGCGCCACTCACCGGCCCAATGGTATCGGCCAGTCGGTAGTGCGCCTGGAAGGCGTGGAGCCCGGGCGCCTGCTGCTGTCCGGGATAGACCTGCTCGATGGCACCCCCATACTGGACATCAAGCCGTATGTGCCATACGCCGACAGCATCGCTGGTGCCAGCAACCAGATGGCCAGCGAAGCACCTGTCGCGATCGCCGTGCAGTGGGGCGACAACGCCCTGCCCCAGGCCCGTGAACATGCGCTGCGCCTGGGTGAACCGTTGGTGGAACTGATCGAGCAATGCCTGGCGCAGGACCCCCGGCCGGCCTACCAGGTGCCGCCGGCCGAGCGGGTGTATGGGGTGAAGTTCTGGGATGTGCAAGTGCGTTGGCACTACCCGCAACCGGACGTGATCCGGGTGCTGGAGGTGGTGCTGGCCTGACCTCGACTCAGGCCTGTACGCGATCCCTTGTAGGAGCGGCCTTGTGTCGCGACAGGGCTGCGTAGCAGCCCCGGCAATCTTGCAGGGTGGCGGAAATCCTGGGGCCGCTACGCGCCCCGATCGCGACACAAGGCCGCTCCTACAAAGGGACCGCGCAGGCATGAAAAAGGCGACCTCCAGGGTCGCCTTTTTCTTTTCATCGCTCCGCTATCAGCGAGCCGGGCCTTCCGCCACGCCCAGGTCGTCGGTCGGACGGTTATCGACCAGCGGCGCACCACCGGAGGCCAGCTCCGATGCCAGCTTGTCGTTGTCCATTTCCTTTACCCACTTGGCCACGACCACGGTGGCAACGGCGTTGCCCACCAGGTTGGTCAGGGCGCGGGCTTCAGACATGAAGCGGTCGATGCCGAGGATCAGCGCCAGGCCGGCAACCGGCAGATGGCCAACCGCCGACAAGGTGGCAGCCAGCACGATGAAGCCCGAGCCGGTAACGCCGGCAGCACCTTTGGACGCCACCAGCAGCACCAGCAGCAAGGTGATCTGGTGAGTGATGTCCATGGTGGTGTCGGTGGCCTGGGCGATGAACACCGCAGCCATGGTCAGGTAGATCGAGGTGCCGTCAAGGTTGAACGAGTAACCGGTCGGGATGACCAGGCCCACTACCGACTTCTTCGCACCCAGGCGCTCCATCTTGGCCAGCATGCGTGGCAGGGCCGATTCCGAGGAGGAAGTACCCAGCACGATCAGCAGTTCTTCACGGATGTAGCGGATCAGCTTGAGGACACTGAAACCGTGGGCGCGGCAGATACCGCCCAGCACCACCAGCACGAACAGCAGGCAGGTGATGTAGAAGCAGGCCATCAGGTAGCCCAGTTGCACCAGCGAACCAACGCCGTACTGGCCGATGGTAAAGGCCATCGCACCAAAGGCACCGACCGGGGCCAGCTTCATGATCATGTTGATGATGTTGAACATGACGTGGGCGAAGCGGTCGATCATTTCCAGCACCGGCTTGCCGTAGCTGCCCAGGCGGTGCAGGGCGAAGCCGAACAGCACGGAGAACATCAGCACTTGCAGGATGTCGCCATTGGCGAAGGCGCCGACTACGGTGTTGGGGATGACGTTGAGCAGGAAGCCGACGGTGGTCTGCTGCGCGCCGGCGGCGGCATAGGCAGCCACGCTGCTGGCGTTCAGGGTGCTGACGTCGATGTGCATGCCAGCGCCCGGCTTGACCACGTTGACGACGACAAGACCGATGATCAGGGCAATGGTAGAGACGATTTCAAAGTACAGCAGCGCGTAGCCACCGGTCTTGCCGACCGACTTCATGCTCTGCATGCCGGCGATGCCGCTGACCACGGTGCAGAAGATGATCGGGGCGATGACCATCTTGATCAGTTTGACGAAGCCGTCACCCAAGGGTTTGAGGGCAACGCCCGTCTCCGGATAGAAGTGGCCGAGCAGGATACCGATGGTGATGGCGACCAACACCTGGACATACAGGGATTTGTACAGCGGCTGACGTGTCGTCATGGCTAATTTTCCTCAAGTGTGCCGGGTCACCCTTCCCAGGGCGATGGGGCACCTGAATCGCTAACCCTCCTGCACCCGGAGGGATTTGTCGTTGTGTTCGAGCTGCCTGGGCAGGCCTCTGCGAGGATCAATAGCAAGGGTGGTGCCAAAATGCCCACGAAGGGTGCAAGGGCCGTATTTGCAAGGGATAAACGCCCAACGACGGGGCGATTTGCTTGAGAAAGGCTGGCGGATTTCCGCCCGGTGGCGGGTTTTGTACAGGGGCATTGGCGGGAATCCGCCCATCGTGGTTTGCCTGTGCCGGCCTCTTCGCGGGTAAACCCGCTCCCACAGGAACCGCACAGGGCTCGAGTGCAGTGCGCCCCTGTCGGAGCGGGTTTACCCGCGAAGAGGCCGGCCAAGCCAGCAAATCACTCGAGGTTGAAGGTGATCCTGAACGCCGCGCCCCCCAGAGGAGAATCCCCCAGGCTCAACTCGGCGTCATAGCTGTCGACGATGTCCTTGACCACCGCCAGCCCGATCCCCTGCCCCGGATGCTGGCTGTCCAGCCGCTCCCCACGCTCCAGAATCCGCTCACGCTGGTCCACCGGTACCCCCGGGCCGTCGTCCTCGATGCACAAGGTCAACTGCCCAGGCGCCTGCTCCAGGCTCACACGCACCTGGCCCAGGCTCAGGCGGTAGGCGTTTTCCAGCAGGTTGCCCAGCAACTCCAGCAACGCGCCCTGCTCCATCGGCACCTGCGCCGACTCGGGCAGTTGCAGGCTCACCTCCACCCGCTTGTCCCGGTACACCTTGGCCAAGGTGCTGCACAGGCTGTCGAGCAACGGTCGCAGCAGCACGCTGTGGCGTACCAGGCCGCTCTTGCGCAGGCTGGCGCGTTGCAACTGATAGTCGATCTGCTGGCTCATGCGCTCGATCTGGCTCTGCAGCACGCGCGCCTGTTCGCGCTCGCCACTACGCTGCTGCAGGCTTTCCCCCACCCCCTGCAACACCGCCAGCGGCGTCTTCAGGCTGTGCGCCAGGTCATCGAGCGAATCGCGGTAGCGCTGACGCTGCTCGCGCTCGCTGCGCAACAGGCGGTTCAGCGAGCCGGTCAGGCGCAGCAGTTCACGCGGGTGTTCGCTACTCAGCCCATCCCGCGCGCCAGACTCTACGTCGTCCAGCTCCCGGCTAAGCCGGCGCAACGAACGCAGGCCCCAGGTCAGGCCGGCCCACAGCAGCACCAGCAGCACCAGCAAGGCCGCGCCAAAGCCCAGATAGAGCTTTTCGCGCAGGCCGTCGAGAGTGTGCTGGTACTCGCGCACCGGTTGCAGGGCAACGATGCTGTAGGCGGCGCTCTGGCCACCCAACAGCTTGATCTCGACGTCGTAGACGAAGAATTCTTCGCCATCGGCCTGCTGAATGCGGGCGAATTCGTTGCCGCGGCCGTCGTAGCGCGGGCGGTAGTTGATGTTCTGCGCGGCGGTGGCCCGCGACTGCCAGACCAGCGTGCCGTCGCGGTCGAAGATATAGCCGAGCAGCCCGGTGTACGGCAGGTTGTAACGCTCGTCCGGCAGCAGCGTCGGCATCTGCAGCTGGCCGTGCTCGATGCGTGCAGCGGAAATCAGCGTGGTCACATCCGAGGCCAGGCGTTGTTCGATCGACTCCTGCAGGGCCAGGCTGAAGGCCTTCTGCAATGCCGGCAGCAGCGCCAGCATGAACAGCAGCGCCAGCACCGCGGCCGCCAGCATCAGGCGCACCCGCAGCGAACGGATCATCGGCAGCGCTCGGTGAACAGGTAGCCCAGGCCGCGCACGGTGTCGATCGGTTTGAAGCCGTGCTCGCCCTCGAGCTTGCGCCGCAGGCGACCGACCAGCACTTCGATGACATTGGGGTCACGCTCCTCGTCCCCCGGATACAGCTGCTCCATCAGGCGGTCCTTGGCCACCACCTGCTGGTGATGGCGCATGAGGTATTCGAGGATGCGGTATTCGTAGGCGGTCAGGGCCAGGGGCTGCTCGTCCAGCGTTGCCTGCTTGCGGTTGAGGTCGAGCATCAGCGGGCCGGCGGCTATGGTCGACTGGGTGAACCCGCTGGAGCGACGCAACAGGGCGTTCAGGCGTGCCTCGAGCTCTTCGAACTGGAACGGCTTGACCAGGTAGTCGTCGGCGCCGGCGGCTAGGCCTTCGACCTTGTCTTGCCAGTTGCCGCGTGCGGTGAGGATGAGAATGGGGAAGGTCTTGTCCTGGCTGCGCAGGCGGGTGATCAGCTCCAGGCCGCTGATGCCAGGCAGGCCCAGGTCGATGATGGCCAGATCGAAGTGGTATTGCCCGGCCTGGTACAACGCCTCTTCGGCGTCGGCGACCGCCTCGACCACATGGCCGCTTTCGCCCAGGCGGGTGTAGAGGTGATGGCGAAGCAGGGCTTCGTCCTCGACCACCAGCAGTTTCATGTGCAGCTCCTTGTTTGCATTGCCTGTACCGGCCCTTTCGCGGCTAAAGCCGCTCCCACAGGTACTGCACAGGCTTCAAGTCCTTTGCGATCCCTGTGGGAGCGGCTTTAGCCGCGAAGAGGCCGGTACAGGATAACCCGGCTCGCCCGTCAGAACTTGTAGCTTGCAGCCAGGTAGGTCTGGGCGCTGCTGGTCAAGCGCAGGGTGCCATCCTTCGGCCCGCCGTGCGCACCCACTTCGGTGGCGGCATTGGTACGCAGGTAACGGTAGCCCAGTTCCACCGAAGCCTTGTCGGTAATGTCCTGAATCACGCCGGCCTGCAGGCCATACGCGTAACCGTAGTCGGTATCCCGGCTGGCGCCTGGCGAGTCCTGGGTCAGCTTGGTCACGCCCAGGCTGCCACCGCCGAACAGTTTGGTGGTATCGCCCACTGGCAGGAACAGGTCATAGCTGCCCAGCAGGTTTTCCTGGCGCAACTTCAGCCCGCTGTGGTCGCCCGATACATTGTCGTAAGTCATGTAGTAGCGGCCCTGGTCATTGATCTTGCCCACACGCACGCCCCAAGTGTCGTCCTTGCCGATGATGCCGTCGGCATTGAGGTGGTCGGTGTTGCGCTGCAGCAGGCCGGACTTGCGAACCTTGTCGCTGGTCTGGCCGTAGGTCAGGCTGGCGAAGTTGTCGTCGGCGGCCTGGGCGGTGGTGATGCCAGCGGCGCAGACGGCCATGGCGGCAAGCAGGGTATTGAAGGTTTTCATGGCGGGATACTCCGGTTGAGTGCGCTGTTGCGGTCTGGAAGCTAGAGTAAGCAGGGCACCCTGAACCGCGACTGAACCCTGGCTGAACCCTGGCTGAACGAACTGTTTGCAGAACTATTTGCAGAACTAGGAGTAGTGACCATGCGCGCCCTGCTGGCCTTGACCCTGATGTGCGGCGCCGCCCTCGCTCAAGCGGCGGTGCAAACTCGCGAAATTCCCTACCAGGACGCCGATGGCAACCGCCTGGTCGGCTACTACGCCTATGACGACGCCATCGAGGGCAAGCGCCCCGGCATTGTCGTGGTGCATGAATGGTGGGGGCTGAACGACTACGCCAAGCGTCGCGCCCGCGACCTCGCGGCGCTGGGCTACAACGCGCTGGCCATCGACATGTATGGCGACGGCAAGCAGACCGAACATCCCGCCGATGCCCAGGCGTTCATGGCCGAGGTGATGAAGGACCCGAAAGCTGCCGAGCGCCGCTTCGACGCCGGGCTTGAACTGCTGAAACTGCAGCCCAATACCAACAAGCACCAGCTGGGTGCGGTAGGCTACTGCTTCGGTGGCAAGGTGGTGCTGGATGCCGCGCGGCGCGGGGAGAAGCTGGATGGCGTGGTGAGCTTCCACGGCGCGCTGGCCACGCAGACCCCGGCAAAGCCTGGCGTGGTGCGGGCGGATATCCTGGTCGAACATGGTGCTGCGGACAGCATGGTTACCCCGCAGCAGGTAGCAGCGTTCAAGGCCGAAATGGATGCGGCTAAGGTCAACTACCAGTTCGTCAGCATCGACGGGGCCAAGCACGGGTTTACCAACCCGGACGCGGACCGCTTGAGCCATGGCGAGCATGGCGGGCCGGATATCGGCTACAACAAGGCAGCGGATGAAAGCTCCTGGGCGGACATGCAGGCGTTCTTCAAGAAGGTGTTCAAGTAAGCAACGCGAGGGGCCGCTTTGCGGCCCAATCGCCGGCAAGCCGGCTCCCACAAGGACCGCGCAAAACCTGAGACATACGCTGTACCTGTGGAAGCCGGCTTGCCGGCGATTGGGCTGCAAAGCAGCCCTCTGCAATCCCACCTCCCACACCACCGCCGCGGCTGGCACAATAGCCCCATGAACACACTCCCCGCCTGCTGCGCCCCGCTCCAGCACCACTGGCCCCTGCCCCGCCCATTACCCGGCGCGGTACTGGTCAGTTGCACCTTCGACCCCACCCGCCTGGTCCCCGACGACTTCCAGCGCGCCGGCGTCGTGCCAAGCGCCAGCCTGCAACGCTCGGTGGCCAAGCGCCAGGCCGAGTACCTGGCCGGCCGGGTATGCGCCCGCGCCGCGCTGCAGCGCCTGGACGGCCGTGACTACGTGCCCGGTACACACGAAGACCGCTCGCCCATCTGGCCCGCCGGCATTCATGGCTCGATCACCCACGGCAAAGGCTGGGCTGCTGCCGTGGTCGCCGCCGAAGGCAGTTGCCAGGGCCTGGGCCTGGATCAGGAAGCGCTGCTGGATGATCAACGCGCCGAGCGGCTGATGGGCGAAATCCTCACCCCGCCCGAGCTCGAGCGCCTGGACCGCCACCAGCTCGGCCTTGCAGTCACCCTGACCTTCTCGCTGAAGGAAAGCCTGTTCAAGACGCTCTACCCGCTGACCCGTCAGCGCTTCTACTTCGAGCACGCCGAAGTGCTGGACTGGTCCGCCGAAGGCCTGGCCCGCCTGCGCCTGCTCACCGACCTGTCGCCGCAGTGGCGGCATGGCGCCGAGCTGCAGGGCCAGTTCTGCCTGCAGGACGGCCACCTGCTCAGCCTGGTCAGCGTCTGACCGTCACAACGGTGCCTGCTGCCGTGGCCAGTTCAGGCTGAAGCAGGCACCACCCAGCGCGGCGCTGCGCCCCACCGTGGCCCGGCCCGCGTGCCAGTAGATGATCCGCCGCACGATCGACAGGCCCAGGCCATGCCCGCCCGAGGCGCGGGTGCGGCTGTCGTCGAGGCGGGTGAACGGTGTGAAGATACGGTCCCAGACACCCTCGGGGATCCCAGGCCCGTCATCCTCCACATCGATGCGGCAGCGTTGCTGCCCCAACTGGTAGCTCAGGCGCACCTCGGCCTCGGCATGGCGCATGGCATTGCCCACCAGGTTCTGCAGGGCCCGGTGCAGGTAGCGCGGTTCGGCCTCGACCCAGGCGCCTTCGCCATCGGCGCCCTGGCACTCACCCCGCACCACCCGTACCTCGGCACGCAGCGGCGCCAGCTCTTCGATCACCCGGTCGAGCAAGGCATCCAGGTCGACCCGCTCGAACTTCAGCGCCGGAGCGCCCTGCTCCAGGCGAGCGTAGGTCAGCATCTCGTCGACCAGCTTGTCGAGGTCCTGGATATCGCCGTCCATGCCCGCCAGGTGCTTGGCCCGAGCCAGCTCGGTGGGGGCATTTTCGATCATCTCCAGGCCAAAGCGCAGGCGTGCCACCGGCGTGCGCAGCTCATGGGAAACCGCCCGCACCAGCTCGCGCTGCATGGTCAGCGAGCGCTGCAGGTGCTCTGCCATGCCGTTGAAGGCCGCAGCCAGGCGCCCTACCGAGTCGGCATCGCCGGCCGGCACCCGGGTGTCCAGGCTGCCCTGGGCGATGCGCGTGGCGGCAATCTCCAGGCCCGACACACGCCGCTCCAGTTGGCGTACCAGCAGGTAGACCACCAGGCCGATCAGGCACAGGCCGAGAAAGGCGATCAGGATCAGCAACTGCGGCGGATACGGGTTGAGCTGGTACAGCGGGCCGATTTCCAGCACCCAGGGCGAGCCAGCCAGCCCGGCGAACACGCGGATCGAGTCACCATCCTTGCCCAGGGC
Source organism: Pseudomonas sp. B19(2017) (assembly GCF_002113165.1). Taxonomy (NCBI): domain Bacteria; kingdom Pseudomonadati; phylum Pseudomonadota; class Gammaproteobacteria; order Pseudomonadales; family Pseudomonadaceae; genus Pseudomonas; species Pseudomonas sp. B19(2017). The sequence goes on along the minus strand of NZ_NEJR01000006.1, from coordinate 21,638 downwards.
CATGACCGTGTCGCCCTCCTCGACCCGGCGCCGCTGGTCATCGTCCAGGCTCACCCGCTCGATGCGCTGCAGAGCCACGCCAAAGCCGAAGCCCTTTTCTTTCTTGATCTGTGCCAGGCGCTGCTGCTGTTCGGTTACCGGGTAGCGCACCAGTTCGTCGGCCAACAGGTAGAGGGTGGCTCGCGCCAGTTGCTCGCTGATCTGCTTGATCTGCGCTACCAGCATCAGGTCTTCCTGGCCGACCTTGCGCAGCACCTGGGCTGCATGCGGGCCGGTCTTCTCGACCACCACCAGGCCGCGGTACAGGCGCGCCCGCTGGCCACCATCGAGGGTATGCGCGGTCATTGGCTGCAGCGCCAACGGCACGCCTAGCAGGCGCTCCCAGATCAGCAGCGAGCGCTTGCGTTCGGTGTCGTTCTGCAGCGCCAGGTTGTCGGCCATCAGGCTGAACGTACCCTGGGCCAGGCCCTCGCGATGCTGGGCGGCACGCACTTCGTTGACCAGGTGCAGGCTGAGCACCCCTAGCAGGGCCACCAGCACCAGCACGGCCAGCATGCCGCCATAGATGCGCAGGAAGATCGCGTTCTTCATGGGGCCTCGCCGACGAACAGGTAGCCCTTGCTGCGCAGGGTCTTGATCAACCTTGGCTGGAGCGGGTCGTCGCCGATCCTGGGGCGGATCCTGGAGATGCGTATGTCGATGGAGCGGTCCTGGCCGTCGTAGCCGACGCCACGTAGCGCCGTGAAGATCTGCTCGCGTGTCAGCACCCGGCCGGCATTGCTGGCCAGCAGCCAGAGCAGGTCGAACTCGGCACCGGTCAGCTCGATCAGCTGTTCACCCAGACGCGCCTCGCGCAGGCGATTGTCGATGCGCAGCGCGCCGAAGACCAGCTCCTGGCGCTTGCTGTCCGGTGCTTCGCTGCGGCGCAGCAGGGCCTGAACGTGCGCCAGCAGCAGGCGTGGGCGTACGGGTTTGCAGACGTAGTCGTCGGCCCCCAGGTCCAGGCCCTGGACCTGGTCGAGTTCATCGCTGCGGGCGGTCAGCATGAGGATCGGGCCGGGGTACTGGCCGCGCACCCGGCGGCAGATGCTCAAGCCGTCCTCGCCAGGCAGCATCAGGTCGAGAATGACCAGGTCGGGCTGGCTGTCGACGATGCGCCGCGCGGCGCGGGCGCCATCGCCCTCGACGCTGACTTCGTAGCCGTTGGCCTGGAGGTACTCGGCGGTGAGCTCGGCCAGGCGCTGGTCGTCTTCGACGATGAGGATGCGGGGTATTGGATGGTCCATGGCCTCTGCCTTTGCTTGTTGTTTTTCTGTGGCCTGTACCGGCCCTTTCGCGGGTGAACCCGCTCCCACAGGGACCGCGCCGCTTTCGAACCCTGCGCAGTACCTGTGGGAGCGGGTTTACCCGCGAAGAGGCCGGCACAGGCAACATAACCCTTTAACCCAAAAGCAACATCTCCTGTGGATACTACGGCTGCCAACCGGTACGGCCAACCTGCCAGCAGGCCAATCGACTGAACCGTTTTTTGTGATCGGGTTGGCGCCCGGAAAATTCTGCCAGAGGGCGGCAAGGCGCAGAAAAATACTGCAAACCACTTGGCACAAGGCCTACAGCGAATACCCACCATTCACTCACAAAGTACGCACAAGTTATCCACAGGCGCTCGCCTTGCAAAGCCCCCAATACCGCATTATCTTGTATCCCGATCGCAGCGAACCACTAGATATAGGGGTTCGTGCAAAATCACACACAAAAGTCAACCCGCAAAATCAAACGATTTTTCGGCTGAACTTCAAGTGATTTCAGCAGCCAAACCGCTCCTGCGGAGGCGACCGAGGCAAGCCCCTCCAGGGCCTTGTTCGGGTATGGGTGTGGCAGGCCAGGCCTGGCATCCATCAGCAACAGTTTTTGGGCCCGGCCCAAAACCTTTGACTTCGGCCAGGGAGCGGCAAGCCATTGCCCCTTATTCCTGAGTCTGTCCCGAAGTCGGTACGCCCGCGCGGGCGGATGCGCATGCATTGCCCATCCCCGCCGGGCCATCGAGCAAGTGGACGGAACGGTGGGCGCCCAAAAGGCGCCTGAACAATATAGAAACTGTGGAGACACCCACCCATGCAAACCGACACAACTCGCGAGAACCCGCAGGCCAAGGTGCCGCAGGCCGCCGATTCCAACCAGGATCTGGCCGCCACCGCTCCCGGCCAACTGCGCGTGATCAAGCGTAACGGCACTGTCGTCCCCTACACCGACGACAAGATCACCGTTGCCATCACCAAGGCGTTCCTCGCAGTTGAAGGCGGCACCGCCGCCGCTTCGTCGCGCATCCACGACACCGTCGCGCGCCTGACCGAGCAGGTTACCGCCACGTTCAAGCGTCGCATGCCATCGGGTGGCACCATCCACATCGAAGAAATCCAGGACCAGGTCGAACTGGCCCTGATGCGCGCCGGCGAGCAGAAAGTCGCCCGTGACTACGTGATCTACCGCGAGCAGCGCGCCAAGGAGCGTGCCACCCGCGTCAACAGCGAGTCCGTGGTCGAGCCGCACCCGACCATCCGCATCACCCTGGCCGACGGCAGCCTGGCGCCACTCGACATGGCCCGCCTGAACACCATCATCAGCGAAGCCTGCGAAGGCCTGGCCGAAGTCGATGGCGACCTGATCCAGCGCGATACCCTGAAGAACCTGTACGACGGCGTGGCCATCAAGGACGTCAACACCGCCCTGGTGATGACCGCCCGTACCCTGGTCGAGCGCGAGCCGAACTATTCGTTCGTTACCGCCCGCCTGCTGATGGACACCCTGCGCGCCGAAGGCCTGGGCTTCCTGAACGTGGCCGAGAGCGCCACCCACCACGAAATGGCCGACCTGTACGCCAAGGCCCTGCCAGCCTATGTCGACAAAGGCGTCGAGTTCGAGCTGCTGGACCCGGCCCTGAAAGGCTACGACCTGGACCGCCTGGGCAAGGCCATCGACCACGAGCGTGACCAGCAATTCACCTACCTGGGCCTGCAGACCCTGTACGACCGCTACTTCATCCACAAGGATGGCGTACGCTTCGAGCTGCCACAGGTATTCTTCATGCGTGTGGCCATGGGCCTGGCGCTGGAAGAGAAAGACAAGGAAGCCCGTGCGATCGAGTTCTACAACCTGTTGTCGTCCTTCGACTACATGGCCTCGACCCCGACCCTGTTCAACGCCGGTACCCTGCGCCCGCAGCTGTCCAGCTGCTACCTGACCACCGTGCCGGACGACCTGTCGGGCATCTACCACGCGATCCACGACAACGCCATGCTGTCGAAATTCGCCGGTGGCCTGGGCAACGACTGGACCCCGGTGCGTGCACTGGGCTCCTACATCAAGGGCACCAACGGCAAATCCCAGGGCGTGGTGCCGTTCCTGAAAGTGGTCAACGACACCGCCGTTGCCGTGAACCAGGGTGGCAAGCGCAAGGGCGCCGTGTGTGCCTACCTGGAAACCTGGCACCTGGACATCGAAGAATTCATCGAGCTGCGCAAGAACACCGGTGATGACCGTCGTCGTACCCACGACATGAACACCGCCAACTGGATCCCTGACCTGTTCATGAAGCGTGTCTTCGATGACGGCAAGTGGACCCTGTTCTCGCCTTCGGAAGTGCCAGACCTGCACGACCTGACCGGCAAGGCCTTCGAAGAACGCTACGAGTACTACGAAGCCCTGACCGAGTACAACAAGATCAAGGTGTTCAAGACCATCCAGGCCAAAGACCTGTGGCGCAAGATGCTGTCGATGCTGTTCGAGACCGGCCACCCGTGGCTGACCTTCAAGGACCCGTGCAACCTGCGTTCGCCGCAGCAGCACGTGGGCGTGGTCCACAGCTCGAACCTGTGCACCGAGATCACCCTGAACACCAACAAGGACGAGATCGCGGTCTGCAACCTGGGCTCGATCAACCTGCCGAACCACATCGTCGACGGCAAGCTGGACACCGCCAAGCTGCAACGCACCGTGAACACCGCCGTGCGCATGCTCGACAACGTGATCGACATCAACTACTACTCGGTGCCGCAGGCGCGTAACTCGAACTTCAAGCACCGCCCGGTCGGCCTGGGCATCATGGGCTTCCAGGATGCGCTGTACCTGCAGCACATTCCGTACGGTTCCGATGCCGCCGTCGAATTCGCCGACAAGTCGATGGAAGCGGTCAGCTTCTACGCCATCCAGGCGTCCTGTGACCTGGCCGACGAGCGTGGTGCGTACGAGACCTTCCAGGGCTCGCTGTGGTCCAAGGGCATCCTGCCGCTGGATTCGCAACAGATCCTGATCGAGGCCCGTGGCGCCAAGTACATCGACGTCAACCTGGAAGAGTCCCTGGACTGGGCCCCGGTGCGCGAGCGCGTCAAGAAAGGTATTCGCAACTCGAACATCATGGCCATCGCGCCGACCGCGACCATCGCCAACATCACCGGCGTTTCGCAGTCGATCGAGCCGACCTACCAGAACCTGTACGTGAAATCGAACCTGTCGGGCGAGTTCACCGTGATCAACCCGTACCTGGTCCGCGACCTGAAGGCCCGTGGCCTGTGGGACTCGGTGATGATCAACGACCTGAAGTACTACGACGGTTCGGTGCAGCAGATCGAGCGTATCCCGCAAGAGCTGAAGGACCTGTACGCCACCGCGTTCGAAGTCGAGACCAAGTGGATCGTCGATGCCGCCTCGCGTCGCCAGAAGTGGATCGACCAGGCCCAGTCGCTGAACCTGTACATCGCCGGCGCCTCGGGCAAGAAGCTGGACGTGACCTACCGCATGGCCTGGTACCGTGGTCTGAAGACCACCTACTACCTCCGTGCCTTGGCCGCGACCAGCACCGAGAAGTCGACCATCAACACCGGCAAGCTCAACGCCGTTTCCAGTGGTGGCGACAGCGCCCCGGTCCAGGCAGCGGGCCCTGCACCAGTGCCGAAGGCCTGCGCGATCGACGAGCCTGACTGCGAAGCCTGCCAGTAAGGCCTGAGTGCCGCGCAGGGTGCCCATGGGTGCCCTGCGCGGCATTTTTGTATCTGCGCCCCGGAGAAACCTTGCCCTTTGCCCACTGTTCGCGCAGCTCGGTAAAAGGACAGGACCTCTCAAAAAAGGACGTAAGCCCATGGCGCGGAAAAAACTGGCAACTCGCAAGATCGGTCGCAATGCGGAAACCGGCCGCTTCACCTCGGTCGAAGAAGCACGCAGGCATCCCAAGACACACATTGTCGAAACGCTGCACCACTCACGCAGCTAGTGGTTGCCTGGCCTGGGCTCATAGCCGGCAAGCCGGCTCCCACGGTGTTAATCGCCCTCCGGCGTGACGCGGTATCTGTGGGAGCTGGCTTGCCGGCGATGAGGCCAGGCCAGGCAACACAAAACCCCACGAAAACACCATATGGTGTGCCTGAAATTTAAACTGGCACAACATATAGGTTGACGCTAAACTCTCCCCCCGTAGAAAACTACACAGGATTTCGTGAACGGACGCACGTCAGACCGGTCGAAAAAGTTACCCTCGCCCGCCAGACACGCGCCCCGATCGAAGGCGAATTCCGGTATACTTCGCCCCCTCTGAAAAGGGCACCTATCAATTGTCCCTGGCCCCTCACGAAGGCCTGGCCAGGTACAAGCCAGAACACACCAGATGTAAACGAGAGTCAGCCTCTCGAGCTGTCCATTCGCCGTTACGGCCTTGCGTCAGGCATCACATTCTTAAAATCCAACCGGTTGCCCCAGGGCGACCCTCAAGCAGGAGCCAAACCATGCTGAGCTGGGACGAATTCGACAAGGAAGACGGCGAAGTAGCCGCCAAAGGCAACACCCCTGCGCAGGCTGCTGCCGCCGCTACCCTCGACAAGCTCGACAGCGCCGGTGGTGCCGCCGCCCTGGAAGCCCGTGCCGCCACCGCCGACGACTCCGACGCGGTCAAGCGTGCCAAGGCTGCCCTGAACGACCTCGACATCGCCGAAGGCCTGGCCGAGCTGGAAGGCTCCGGCGCCCGCGTGCGTGTTGACGAAAAGCGCATGATCAACTGCCGCGCCGACCTCAATCAGCTGGTACCGTTCAAGTACGACTGGGCGTGGCAGAAGTACCTGGACGGCTGCGCCAACCACTGGATGCCGCAAGAGGTCAACATGACCGCCGACATCGCCCTGTGGAAGAGCATGGACGGCCTGACCGAAGACGAGCGCCGCATCGTCATGCGCAACCTCGGCTTCTTCTCCACCGCCGACTCGCTGGTCGCCAACAACCTGGCCCTGGCCGTGTACCGCCTGATCACCAACCCGGAGTGCCGCCAGTACATCCTGCGCCAGGCCTTCGAGGAGGCGATCCACACCCACGCCTACCAGTACTGCATCGAGTCGCTGGGCATGGATGAAGGCGAGATCTTCAACATGTACCACGAGATCCCGTCGGTCGCGAAGAAAGCCGCCTGGGGGCTGAAGTACACCCGCGCCATCTCCGACCCGGAATTCAACACCGGCACCGTCGAAACCGACAAGGAGCTGCTGCGCAACCTGATCGCCTACTACTGCGTACTGGAAGGCATCTTCTTCTACTGCGGCTTCACCCAGATCCTGTCCATGGGCCGCCGCAACAAGATGACCGGCGTGGCCGAGCAGTTCCAGTACATCCTGCGTGACGAGTCGATGCACCTGAACTTCGGTATCGACGTGATCAACCAGATCAAGATCGAGAACCCGCACCTGTGGGACGCGGCGATGAAGGAAGAAGCGACCCAGATGATCCTGCAAGGGACCCAGCTGGAGATCGAATATGCCCGTGACACCATGCCACGCGGCGTGCTGGGCATGAACGCAGCGATGATGGAGGACTACCTCAAGTTCATCGCCAACCGTCGCCTGACCCAGATTGGCCTGAAGGAAGAGTACCCAGGGACTACCAACCCGTTCCCGTGGATGAGCGAGATCATGGACTTGAAGAAAGAGAAGAACTTCTTCGAGACGCGAGTGATCGAGTATCAGACTGGTGGGGCATTGAGCTGGGATTGATCATCCAGGCTGAGCATCGGGAAGGCTGCCAATTGGCAGCCTTTTTTATTGGCAGGGAAAAAGCCGAACAGGAAGCTTCCTACACGGTTTTCATTATTACTTTTGCTCTGCGCCCACGAACTCGACCGGCTGAGCGGTGTGTTGGCCTGGGAGGCCCTCTTCGCGGGTGAACCCGCTCCCACAGGTATTATGCAGACGTCGGGTTAACACTGTACCTGTGGGAGCGGCTTTAGCCGCGAACACCGGCGCAGCCGGTGCCATGCACCGCGTCGCCTGCTTCGCGGGCTGGCCCGCTCCCACAGGTACTGCGCTGGTTTCTAGTTCACGCTGCACCTGTGGGAGCGGCCGTGGCCGCGAACACCGGCGCAGCCGGTGCCATGCACCGCGTCGCCTGCTTCGCGGGCTTGCCCGCTCCCACAGGTACTGCGCTGGCTTCTAGTTCACGCTGCACCTGTGGGAGCGGCCGTGGCCGCGAACACCGGCGCAGCCGGTGCCATGCACTGCGCGGCGCGCATTCATGCAGAAGCCTCGCTACACCAGCAAAAATGCTACTTGGCAGCTTTCGCCGCCTGCCGGTTGGTCTTGCGAATGTCCCGGTAGCCCACCAAACGTACGCGCATTTCCCGGTAGCGCTGGGTGTTGATGACCAGCAAGGCCAGCAGCCCGAACAGTAAAACCGAGACGTAGCCGCCCATGTGCGGCCGGTAAGCGTAGCTCGGCAGCGCGGCCAACACGGCCAGCCCGTTCAGGCCGACCAGCCCCCGCAGGCCCCAGGCGTATCCACGCACCAGCGCGATATGCGAAGCGGCGCTCACCGCCCATGCCAGCGCCAGTGCCAGCACCGACAGCGACCGGTCCGGACTACGCAGATAGGTGGAGAACACCAGTGACACACAGCCGCCGATGGCAAAGCAGGACAGCAGAAATTCGGCGATGAAAACGCCGAAATAGCGGGTAAGAAATCTTTGCAGTTCCTGCCCCTTTTGAAACTTCGATCCATTCATATGAGTAAGCGCTGTCATCCTTGAAAGCCGTGGTGCGCAGGTAGCTTACCTTGACAACCGGAAATGAATAAACCATAAAAAGCCGACTTCCAAGTGCCTGTCAGCGCGATATCACTTCGGCACTTATGTAAGTTTCGCACCTGTGCACGTTAGCAACTCCGCACAGGCACACGCCCTCACCCAGGGCCGATAGGAGATCGAAATCTGGTGAATGAATCGCCGTTGCTCTCGCTGTTCCCGCAGGCCAGTTCCGGGGAACTGAAATGAATCGTGTGTCCAGAACCCTGCCGACGCTGCTGGCTGCAATCGCTCTGAATGCAGGCGCGCAGGCGCCTGCCCCGTCATCGAATGCAGGGCCTGAAGTTACCCTTGCCGGGCACAAGCTTGCACTAGTGAACCACGAAGGTCGTTGCGCACTGCGCAGCTCCGATGCATCACTGCTACAGCTCGAAATGCCCTGGCCCTGCCAATTCAGCCCGGAACGGGATGGAGGCAAGCCTCGCGTGGAACAGTTCAATGGTGTGCAGATCATCATTGTCAGCCATGTGCAGCCAGCCCCGTCGCTGCCCGGACGTTGCGATAGCCAGTACCAGGCTGTTCGCCAGATGGGCAACCGCCTCGAGCCTTCCATCCTGGCACGTGGCGCCAGTTGCTCGAGCGGCCCCGTGGACCAGAAGAACTTCGTAGGGCTGTTCGAGTGGTAAACGAAATCGCTGACTACCCGTCGCTACGCCAGGTCGTCCGCCAGTGCAAAGGGGGGTTCCAGCCATGAAGAAAATCCTCTTGTCCCGACACGATCGCGGCTTCGGCCAGGTCGGTGGCGCGGCTTTGCTCAAGGACCTCTCCTTGTGGCCGACAAACCCGGAAACCGGCATGTTGATGACACCCATCCTGACCCTGAGCGAGCGTTTCCAACCGGCCACGTTCGTCCCGCCAGGCATGGCGATCACGGTTTTCCTCGCCGTCAACCAATATCAGGATGGCAGTTTCAGCCGCCCCCTCCAGCGTCGCTATACGGTCAATCAACAGGCGGAGCTGCAAGACGTCATCAGCAGCGGCTTTGCCCGGGTCATTCTGCATGAACTCGCCAACCAGCCCCTGGAACCTGGCAATCCCCCCTTGCTGCTGGAGCGAGCATTCATCGATTTTGAAGAGATGACCGACGAGGAGCATGACGAGGAACATCATGACGAGGACAGCGGGATCGGCCTGAGCAAGCCCAGCGGCAGGCCCTGCTGGCTGCAAGACCCGATTTACGAACCAGCGCGCTACATGTTCATGATGCAACTGGTAGATGCAGATGTGGCCGAAGCCAGCCCTCAGCATGTTGGGCTGTTCGGCGAAGGTATCGGCTATCTGTTCGTGGACATGCAGGCGCGCCGTGGCAAGCAAGGCGACGACGCCGGTTTCTTCTTCATTCAGTTCACCTAAACCATGAAAATTGTATTTACCGAAAAAGACAAAGGCCTCGGTCAGCTAGGTGGCAGCGTACGCATGGACGACCCAGGCCTGTGGCCTTTGGCACCCGACACCCAGGAGCCGATGACGCCTCTGTGTACGGTCACGGAAAACTTCCTGCCAGCTAAAATCTTCCCACCCGGCATGGCTGCCACGGTATTCATCACCGCTCGAAAGCAGCGTGCCGGCGGCTTCAAACAGTCTGTCGTCAGCCGCTACTCACTTCATGAGCAAGCGGAGCTACCCGGTATCCAGAAGGGTTATGCGCGGTTCATTCTCCACCGGCTGTGCGAGGAGGAGTTACCAGCCCCGCCTGGAACGCTCTTGCTGGAGCGCCGTTATATCGACTTCCAGCCGATGACCGAAGAGGAATTCGCCGAAGAGCACGCTGACGAAGACTCCGGTCTGGGCATCAGCAAGCAACTCGGTCGAGCCGCCTGGATGCAAGATCCCATCTATGTTCCAAACCGGTACTTGCTCCTTTTGCAACTGACCGACTACGAAATCAGCCGCTGGGCTCCCCAGCAGGAAGGGATCTTCCTGGATGGCATCGGTTACATCTATCTGGACAAGCAAGCCCGGCGGAAAAACCAAGGCGACGATGCCGGGTTCTTTTTCGTTCAGTACGCCTGAATGAAGTACCGATTTCAAACCCCTGTATCTCGCCCCAACAAGAACGGCAAGGGCTGAGGAGGCTCACCTGAAAATCTATCACCTGGACAACGCGCCAACACCCTGGGGCGACTGGGGCGCGGCTCTGGTCCAGGGTCTGATCGCCTGGGATGAAAACACCGACATGGACAGCATCAACCGCGCCGGGCCATACACGCCGGCTGCGTATATCCGTTCGGGTTCACTGGTGCTCACCCAGCCGGTCAAGGCAGCCCTGGAAAAAAGCGGTCTGAAGGGCATTAGTCGTTATGAGCACCTGGAGAAAACCCACATCGTGCACCTTGACTGGCTGCACTGGGACACCAGCAAGCCCATTACCGAACACCTGGACCTGGAGGGCGGGCCGGCCTCGATCATCGAGTCCCTGCCGCATGACCCGGAGCTTGCCAAACACATGCCGGAGTATTGGCAAGCATTCGTCGTGGGCAAACTCAACCTGCTCAAGGACCCAAAGCAAGAACCTGCTGACCTCGGCCTGTACCTCAAGGTGCTCAAGGCCGACGAGCAAGCCGATTTTTTCAAAGGTGATGTCTATCGAGGGTACTTTCTTAGCGAGCGAGCCAAAGCGTGGTTGGAGCAGCAATGCCCAGGTTGCTTTACATTCACCCTGCTCCGTTGAGCAGTTCAGTTGACAGGCCCTGAGCGCCTGCGCGGATAAGGCGTCACAGGCAGTCGAATCTTCACTCGTTGCGGGAAGGCAAGGCGGTTTCGGATCTTTTCAAACAGGCGGGATAAGAGAGGCCTCGCCCACGCCGACAAGGGGGTACGGCACAACGAGGTGCCGGGACTGGACATGCCAGTCTACGTGGTCGAGGGCGAGGCCAGTACTGAAAATAGCTGAGGGCAGCGATACTGTCCACTTCAATCCAGCTGCTGGGCCCGCAAATCCTGCGCCAGCATGTCGATAAAGGCCCTGACCTTGGACGAGCCGTATTTGCTCTCCCGGTGCAATACATGAATCGGCCAGGGCGCCTCTTCATACTCGGCCAGGATCACCTGCAACTGCCCGCTGGCCAGTTCATCCGCCACCTGATACGACAGCAGGCGGGCAATCCCCAGTCCGCCGCTAGCGGCCGCTATTGCCCCGTCATTGCTGGTCACCGTCAGGCGGGGTTTCATGCGCACCAGGGTCGGCTCATCGGTCACCCCGAAGCGCCAGCCGGCTCGCGGCGACAGGTTGGGCGTGCCGATCACCACATGGCCCGCGAGGTCCGACGGGTGCTTCGGCACGCCATGACGCGCCAGGTAGCCAGGGGATGCACATAACATGCGCCGCACCCTGCCGACCCGCAGCGCTTTCAGGCCAGAGTCGGGCAAGGGACCGATGCGTACGGCCACGTCCATGCCCTCCTCGACCATGTTCACGATGCGATCGAGGAAGTAGGCGGAAACGTCAACCTCGGGGTACTGCTGCAGGTAGCGGACGATGCACGGCATGACGTACTTCTTGCCAAACAGGATCGGCGCGGTGACGGCTAGGTCGCCTTTGGGTGTGGCGTTGATGCCGGCAGCCGCTTCGTTGGCCTCGTGAATACTGGCGAGAATAAGCCGGGTGTCTTCCAGGTAGCGGCCACCGGCTTCGGTCAGGCGCACGCTGCGGGTGGTGCGCAGCAGCAACTTGACCCCAAGCTGCTCTTCCAGGGCGCTTACCGCGCGAGTGACTGCGGCCGGGGAGATGTCCAGACGGCGGGCAGCGGCGGCGAAGCTTTCCAGTTCGCCTACGGCGACGAACACCTTCATCAGGTGGATCTGGTCCATGCGGGCTCCTGGGTTTGTGAGGTGCCGGGATTATCTTTCATCTGGGCATTTTGTGTTGCCAATACCGGCCCTTTCGCGGGCTTGCCCGCTCCCACAGGTCATTCACCGTTCCTGAGGGCAGTGGAGTACCTGTGGGAGCGGGCAAGCCCGCGAAAGGGCCGGGACAGGCTACCTTACAGATCCAGCACCAACGCCTGCGCCCCCTCCTCCACCCTCGCCGGCACGGCACAACAGATCAACACCGCCCCCGCTTCCGGCTGCTCGGCCGGGGGGGCAGGGTAATGCACCTGTCCGCTGACCAACCGGGTCTTGCATGTACCGCACGACCCGCCCCGGCAACTGAACTCCGGTGCCAGCCCTCGCGCCTCGGCCAGCTCCAGCAGCGTCCCGCTACCGGGCGCCCAGCGCGCCTCCTTGGCCGAAGCCGCAAAGTACACTGGCACCGGTTCGCTGGCAGCGGGTGGCTGTTGCAGTGTGGGTTGGCCATCGTCGGTGTGCCGTCGGAGTGTCGACGGGCCGAAGGCTTCGGCATGGATCCGCGCATCCGGCACATGCACGCCGCGCAACCCTTCATACAGGTCCTGGGTAAAACTGCCCGGGCCGCACAGGTAGAAATCGTAGTCGTCCAGCGCCAGCGTCGCCTTGATCTGCTCGATACCCAACCGACCGGCGAACTCATAATCACGCCCCACCCGCGCATGCGCTTCCGGCTGGCTCAGGGCGCGGTGCACCTGCAGCAGACCACCAGCCTGTAGTCGCAAGCTCGCCAGTTCCTCACGGAACGGCAGGTCGGCCTGGCTGCGCGCACCATGGAACAGATGAATGCGTCGTGCCCGCCCGCTGTGCAACTGCTCACGCAGCATGGCCAGTAACGGCGTGATACCCACGCCCGCGCCGATCAGCACCAGCGGCCGTGTACTCTGCTGGTCCAGCGTGAAGCTGCCCATTGGCGGGCGCACGTTCAGCACATCGCCGGCCACAACGTGCTCATGCAGGTGCCGCGAAGCAGGGCCCTGGGCTTTGACGCTGATGCGCAGGTAGCCATCGGAAGGCGCGCTGGAGAGGCTGTAGGTACGGATCACCACCACCTCGCCATCGAGCCGCACTTGCACCGGAACATGCTGCCCTGGCGCAAAGGCAACCGCCGTGTCGCCCGGTGACTCAAGGTAGAACGAACGTATATCACGGCTCTCCTGCTCTACCCGCAGCACACGCCAGGCCTGCCATTGGCGCTGCCGCTGGCGTTGCTGCAGGCGTGCATCGGCCTCGGCCCAGGTGCCGGTCATCAGGCTGGTCGGCGCGTACTCCTTGAAGGCCCAACGCAGGGAAACAGCAGCCGGGCGCCACACCACCTGCTCGACCTCCAGCGCCCACAAGCGCTCAGCGCCCTCGAACGCCTGGATGGCGGGGCTGTCCAGCAGCAGCTCGGCATGCCCGTAAAGCTGCAGCACGTTGCCGTTGCTGAAATCGATGAACAGCAACCCTGCTTGCGGGTTAACCAGCAGGTTGCCCAAGGTATTGAAGTGCAGGTTGCCAGCATAGTCGGGAATGGTCAGGCGGTTGCCTTCGACCTTGACGAACCCGGGCCGCCCACCACGGTGGGAGACATCCACCGAGCGCTGGCCGTCGCCATGCTCGACATAGCTGGCGACAAAGAAAGTGTCGGCTGCCTGGATCATGCTGACAGCCGAGGCATCCAGTGCCGTCGCATCGACACGCCCTTGGGCGGGTTCCGCGACGCGAGTGTAGTCACGCAGCTGGATGTACTGCGGGCAGTTACCGAACGACTGCTCCACAGTCACCTGCAGTTGCCCGTCGCCGGCTTCGCGGATCTGCCCGTTGAGGCGGTTGCGCCGGCGGGTATGCAGTTCGATACCCAACAGGCCGACCGCTTGCCCGGCAGACAGCCCCGTGGTAGCGGGATCGTCTGCCGGCAGTCGAGTGTCGATCGTCAGCTGGCGCGGGTCCGGCGAGCTGACGAAGCCTTCCGGCCCTTCCAACAGCGTCGCCCAAGGCCGTCCCAGTGCGTCTACACTGGCGGCGACCATGAATGGCAACTGGTGATAGAAAATACGATGCTGGTCGGGCATGTAGTCACGAATGACCTTCTGCCCGAACGCCTCCATGCGCTCCGCGACACCGGCTTTTTCCTGCAGGGCCTTCTCTCCCGCATGCCAGGGCGAGGAGTGGTGGTCCGGGTTCTGTTGCATGGCGGCGTTCCTCGCAGTGGCGGAATGTCAGGCGCTGGTCTGCAGGCCGATCACGGTGCGTGGCATGGGCACGAAGCGCGGCAGCGCCTCGATCCGCGCCAGCCAGCCGCGCACGTTGGCATAGGGCTCCAGCGACACATTGCCCTCCGGTGCGTGGGCGATGTAGGAGTAGTTGGCGATGTCGGCAATGGTGGGTGTGCTACCGGCCAGGAAGGGCGTTTTGGCCAGCTCGGCGTCGATCACTTTCAGCAGGGTGTGGGCGCGGGTAATGACTTCATCGGTGTTGAACGAGGCACCGAACACCGTGACGAGACGCGCAGCAGCAGGGCCGAAGGCCAACGGGCCGGCAGCGACCGAAAGCCAGCGCTGGACGCGGGCGGCGGCAGCGGGTTCCTCGGGGAGCCAGGTGCCGTTGTCGTACTTCTTGGCCAGGTACACCAGGATGGCATTGGAGTCGGCGACCACCGTGCCGTTGTCATCGATGACCGGGACCTGGCCGAACGGGTTGAGGGCGAGGAAGTCCGGCTGCTTGTGCGCGCCTTTGGCAAGGTCGACGAACACCAGCTCGGTGGGAAGGTTCAGCAGCGAGAGCATCAGCTCGATGCGGTGGGCGTGGCCGGACTTGGGGAAGTTGTAAAGCTTGATCGGGTTCGACATGGGCTTGGCTCCTCGTCAGCACCGGGATGGGCTGGTGGAGCACATGCTGCACTGGTTCTGCTGACAGCAGAATCCGCGTAGCGGGGAAACCATAATTTCGCGGGGCGGAATAATGCACTCAGGCTTCTGCCCTCTTCGCGGGCAAGCCCGCTCCAAAAGCATTACACCCTCCGTGGGAGCGACTTTAGCCGCGAAGAATCCAACACGGTGCCTGGCACCGGCTGCGCCGGTGTTCGCGGCTAAAGCCGCTCCCACAGGTCCCTGCTAAATCAGAGAAATCAACCCAATCGCTGCTGCCGTTGGTAGAGGTAAAGAACATGCACAGCATCAACCACCAACGGCACAGTGGCCTGGTGTTCTTCGAGGCTCATCTTGTCCAGGACGGAAAAATTTTCCTCCGAACCGTGCAAGGCAATAGCGTCGAGATATTCTTGAAGATGGGCAGATAATTCTGTCCATCGTCCCAAACGAACACCCCGCATGTACCCGAAGCACCACTCTTCAAGCACTACAATTTCGCCCTGCGCAGTATCTCTGACCTCAAAGAACAGATTCAGCTCATCCGTGGCTTCGCTGAGCATAATCGCGACGGTGTTGTAAAACTTGATGATCAAATCCGTGTAGCGCTGAGCCTGGGCCTTGCTTTTGAACCGAGGCAGTTTGCCGCCAGAAACCTCCGGCAACCACTCACTTGGTGGCAGCAGATGCGGCGAGCTGCATAGGGCATTCACAAAGCCATCGAGTTCACTGACATCAAGTATCGCGTCATCATTGCCATACTTGAAAAGCAGCTCTCCCAGCTCGTCCAACTCCTGGTCGGTGATGGGGTTACTCATAGAGGTCAATCCTGCAGCCGGTGGTAACGGTAAAGCTTGCGTGCCGCCTCGGTCACCTGAGGCACGCAGGCCTGGATATCCGCTTCGCTCATCTGGTCCAGCAGCTCGAAGTTGTCCTCCAGCCCATGCAGCGAAATGGCCTTGAGCAGTTGGTCCTGCTCCGGCGGCAGCTCAGCCCAACCAGCGACCTGAGTGCCGCGCATGTAGCCAAAGCACCACTCCTCCATGATGATCACACTGCTCTCTTCGCCTTCGCCTTCTTCGAACAGCGGCTCAAAGTGGTCCACATCGTCGCCCAACTCCTCTGCCACCTGGCTGGCGTAGCGCAGCATCAACGCCGTATAGGCTTCTTCATGCGCCGGCTTCTTGAATTTCGGCACCTTGCCGCCGGCCACTACGGGCAGCCACTGCTCCGGCGTGACGGTGACTGGCGAGCTGGCCAGTGCAGTGAAAAAACCATTGAGCTCGGCCAGGTTGAGTACCGAGTAGTCATTGCCGTAGGTGATCAGCAGGTCTTCAAGGCGGTCGAGTTCTTTTTCGCTGAGTGCGGGGAGCATGGGCGGACATCCTGGGAAGCAAAAGTGTGTGCACCCTAGCACAGCAGCGCCCGAAGGGCTGCCCGCGCTTGCAGCTACGCGGGCAGATTGCTTAACGTGGCAACAAGCCATGCAACTGCTGCTGCCTGCCTGTGCCGATCAACAGCCACAGCAGAATGCGGCATTTGCGCGGGCAGAGCTGCCCGGCCATGTGTATCCCCTTGGCCTGGAGGTCGATCTCGGCCCCGGCAAAACCGTAGGAGGCCGAGGCTGTGGGACCACTGCCTGTACGGGTGGCAACAATCACAGGCAAGGTGGGCACAAGACAGCCGAGCACTTCGGACCAGCTAGCGGAAACGTGGCCAGCGCCAAAACCGGCAATGACCAGTCCTTCGTAGCCCAGTGTCGCTGTGGCCTCCAACAACGCCGTGTCTGCATCCAGGCACGCTTCCAGCAGTGCAACCCGATGCTCGGTGCGTTGCGGCAATGGCAACACCTCTCGTGGCCCAGGCGGTTGACGATATACCACAACACCCTCCACAACATCGCCCAGCGCTCCGCAGCCGGGCGATTCGAATGCAGCTATCGCCAAACTGGCCGTCTTGCGAACCCTCGCGGCACAGTGGACCTGATCATTCATCAGTACCAGAACACCGCGCCCACGGCTGCTCGGCGCCAGGGCAACCCGCGCAGCAGCCAGCAGATTGGCCGGGCCGTCGTTGCCCGGCTGGCTGGCCGCGCGCATGGCTCCGGTCATCACCAACGGCGCATCGAACGGCCAGAGCAGATCGAGGAAATACGCCGTTTCCTCGAGGCTGTCGGTACCTTGGGTCAGTATCACCGCCTGCGCCCCGCGCTCCACCTCTCCCCGGGCCCAGGCCAGCACCTCGAGCAGCGCTGCAAAGCCCAACGAGGCACTGGGGAGCAGGCCCAGAGTGGCAACTTCAAGGTGGGCCATCTCGCGTAGTTGTGGCACTTTTGCCAGTTGCTCGTCGCAGTCCAGCTTTGGCCTCACCGCGCATTCGCGGCCACTTGCCTGCATGCTCACCGTGCCACCCAGGCTGGCGATCGAAAGCCTGGGCAGGCTTGTTTGCTCATTCATGCGCCACCTCCCGCAAGCATCCCAACCAGTGGCACGATCCCCAGCGTGCTGATGGCCATCGACAGCACATTACCGATATAGCCGTGCATGTAGGTCGGCAAGCGCTGAGTAATGGCTACCGCCAGCGGTGGAGCCACCAGCGCACCGAGCACTGCGCTGACCACAACCACTTGCCAGCTACCACCATGGGTAAGCACAGTGGCCGGGACGATAGAGACGATGGGAATGTAGGTGGGATACCAGCCGCGCACCTGCCACTGGCGACGCCAGAGCACGACCCCGACCAGTGACGCCAGCGCCTGCCCGACGATCATCGGTATCAGCAGCAGCGAACCGTAGGCCGGCGCTCCGGGGGCCAGCATATAAGCCAGGAGCACACCCAGTAGTAGCCCGAGGCTGGCCAGTTCATTACCGAAGAATGGCGCTTCGCTGAAATCGGCAAGCACACGACGCAGGGTCCACGCTACGCCGTAATCGGCTTGGGCCATAACGGGTTCGGACACGGCGGGCTTGTGGCTGGGCCGCACCCATGACGGAAAGCGCCGGCACAGCATGAACGCCAAAAGGCTTGCCAGCGCCATGCCAGTCACGTTGCCGACTACCACCGGCAGCTGCAGGGGGTAGCACAGGTAGTTGACCATCAGCAGGCTGGCTGGTGTTACCAGCAGTGCCCCCAGCAGTGCACCGCTGATCGCCACCTGCCAGCCCGCGCCAAACAGCAGCACCATGGCCGCCGGCAATGACACGAAGGCAACGAAGGTCGGTTGCCAGGTGCCACTGGCCAAGGTCCATCCCCACAGCGCGTGGCTGAGCAGCAGGCCCAACAGCGAACTAGTGAACACCCATGGCCATAACCCGCTGCCGTAACAGATGGCAAAGCCCTGCCAGCGATACCTGCGCACATGCGCCCAATGCGCCAGGCCAGCCCCTAGCAGCAAGCCGAGGGCGGGCAGTTCATGCTTGTAGAAAGCCACCTCGCTGATATCACCGACTATCCAGCGCAGGCGGCTCAACGGCTGATCGAGCGTCGCCGCCATTTGTGCGTAGTCCGGCCATTGGCCGTGGGCGAGGCTGACAGCCAGCGGCACCAGCAGGCAGGCGAGGATCAACAGCGGCGCACGTTGCCGAGTCGGGAAGAGTAGCGTTTTCATGGGCGACTCCTCAGCGCGGAATCGGGGCATGCAGGCGATAGCCAAGGGTCGCATCGTAGAGGTCGGTGCGCCGGTCTCGTGGCAGATCATTGAGGTTGTTCCAGATTGGCGCCGAACGTGCACTGCTGAGGTCGACATCGGCGTAGAGAATGCCCTCCTCCTCTGCGCTGGCCACCTCACCGATGGGCCAGCCATTGGTACCGGCGATCAGCGAACAGCCCAGGAAGCGCCCGCCCCGCTCGTTGCCTATGCGGTTGGCGGCGGCAATGTAGACGTTATTGACGTGTGCCGCCGTCATGGTCAGGTAGGACGCCATGCAGCGCCCTGATTCATCGAACAGCGGTGGTGGGGTCCATACCCAGTTGTTCAGGCTGCAGATGATGTCGGCGCCTTGCGCGGCCATCAGCCGCGGCACCTCCGGGAACCAGATATCCCAGCAGATCAGCAGGCCGATACGGCCGATCGGCGTCTCGAACACGGGGAAGCCCAGGTTGCCAGGGGTGAACCAGAGCTTTTCCTGGTTCCACAGGTGGGCCTTGCGGTAATGCCCGAGCAGGCCTGCGGGGCCGAACAGTACGGCACTGTCGTAGAGCTTCAGCCCTTCGCGTTCGGCAAATCCCGCAACCAGGTAGACCTGATACTCCCTGGCGAAATCCGCCCAGACTTTCAGGCTGCCACCTTCCTCCAGCGTTTCGGCATGGGCATAGGCCTCTGCACGGGAGTGGAAGGTGTAGCCGGTGTTGGCCAACTCGGGCAGCACGATCAGGTTGGCGCCTTCACGCGCTGCCCGCCGGGCCAATGCCAGGCCTCTGCTCAGGTTACCGTCGCAATGCTCGAGCCCGACCTGAGGGTCGTACTG
Organism: Pseudomonas sp. B19(2017); assembly: GCF_002113165.1. NCBI lineage: Bacteria > Pseudomonadati > Pseudomonadota > Gammaproteobacteria > Pseudomonadales > Pseudomonadaceae > Pseudomonas > Pseudomonas sp. B19(2017). The sequence goes on along the minus strand of NZ_NEJR01000006.1, from coordinate 2,370 downwards.
GATGACAGCGATGCGTACGGGGCTGACGGGGGTGCAATGTTCAGACATGGCGGCTTCCTTCTTATGGTTGTTTTGGAAGGGCGCCAGTAAAGCTGGGTTGGGCTGGGGAGTGACAGTCGGGGAGTTCCTATGGGATCGAAGGACAAGAGAAGTGTGCCAGTAGGAAACTTCCCACAAAAACTCCCGGATGCAGCTATTTCCCAGCTTGATAATGTGGGTAGTCGTTCAGGGTAAAGCCACCGTTGAAGGATGCCGATGTTCTGTTGCACAGGTTGATGACTGCATCAAGTGCCGTGCGTAAACACGGCTCGGTCCAGCCGGCGTCAACAGAGAAAGACTCTCCAGCCAGATACAACCCTGAACCGGCACTCAGATCACGGTTGTATTTCATCAGGCTCACTGCATCGTAATAGGTACCAGCCCGATACAACTTTGCGCAGCCAAGGGCGTTTCGGTCTGTCATCCAACGCTGTATGCGAATGTTTCGAGTATCGATATAAGGCGATATGGGTTCAGCCACGTTGCTGCAGCGAAGGAGGATCCGATCGAGTTCCTTCACGCACTTGACGCCCAGTTCTTCATCTGAGAACGCGGCCAGCTTCGTTGCATCGTCTTCCCAGGTGTAACTGAGCAGGATGCAGTCATCCGCGTAATGGTCGTTGTAGCGATAGGCATAGACATCGTGAACGAAACTGTCAGTGACCAAGATTTGCGGAAAGGCTGGGTTGCGGTCCAGGAAGCTCTTCTTCAGCGGAGCATAGACCTTGCAACTGGTCTCCCAATGAGCATGCTTCCAGGCATCCATGATGGTCTGCGGCAATATCTGACGGCTGAAACCTTCGAGGCAGATGTTGGTTTCGATCAGCCAGGAAGGGATAGTCAAGATCACACTGTCGAAGTCTTCGTATTGGACGTTATCCTGCACCGGATCACTGCAATGCCAACGATATCCGACCCGTACGCGCCCCCCTTCCAGCTTCTGTAGCGAACAGACCGAACTGTCGGTCAGTAGTCCATCATCTCGTTGTAGCAGATGATCATATAGCGAGGAACCGCTCATCCCGACGTTCAGAAACATGAGGCTTTCGTCCATCGCCGCAAGCCCGATATACGCTGGCGCCCGAAACATCAACCCTTTACTGTCAGGGATGCTGCTGGATTCAAGATAGGGTGCAGCGTAAGGCACACCGTCCTGATCAACACGCCCATGCACCAACTGCAAGTGACTGCTGAAGCCAAAGATTGCTGTGCGCAGCGGATACAGGCAGCAGACGTCATAAAACGCTCCCCAGCTACCATCTCCAATACCGATTGCATAGAAGATGGCCGACTCGTCGCCACTCATGTCTAGACCGCCAAAATCACCAGGGTTTGCAGGGTCCCAAACCGTAAGAGCAGGTAAATGCACCAGATCTCTAAAAGATAATCGATGATAGCGCTCGACGATCGCCGACCACATCGATTCCCAACCATAAGTGCCATAAACCGCAGCAATACGCTCGGCGAACTGCTCCGCGAAATGGCGCCATTTATCGTAGACCTGCTGAAGCATCGCAGTGGGTGGTGGTGTCTTTCCTTCGGGATTGCGCCAGATCAACAGCTCTGGGCCTCTGTCACCCTCCAATTGCCCATCACGAAGATATATTCCAGTGGCATTCACCCAAGGTGTCCCGGGATTTGGAAAATCGGAAATTCGTAGCCTGAACAGCTTGGCGTAATAGGCCATAAGCGAACGCCCCTCTTTTGGGTGCTCACCAGTCCTGTTGAAGAACGGCATGCGCATGGCCCCCATTTCAAAAGGGGTTACAGGCTGCTTGTGATCTCCTGCGTTATTCACCAGCGTGAGGTGACGTCCACCCACACGTTGGGACTGCTCGATCAAGGTGATACGGGTAAAGCCGCAACGTAGCAATTCGCGGGCTGCAGTTAGCCCGGTAACACCAGCACCGACAATACAGATCCGGTGTTCCGGCTGAGTGGCGTATGCAACTCCACCCTCTTGTTCGAGTAGACGGCGGTAATCAAAGCAAAGATCAGGAGGGTTAGGGTAACGCGCAGCCCACGGCTTTACGGACAGGGATGGCTCGATAGCCAGATCGGCAGGATGGTTGTGTGTTGAGCCGATGGTCATGGTCTCGTGTTCTCAATGAATTGGGAACATGAGAGTGGTCAATCAAGAGGTGCGTCAGGAGGTTGTTAATTAGCACCAACCGGCCACCACAGATCGTGAGATATCTGTGGTGGCCGGGTTGATGTCAATAAAGCCGTTACGCCTTACACCGCCAGCGCGCGCTCACGCAGCTCGCTGTTGAGGATGCGGTCGTTCTCGCTGTAATCGACCGGGCAGTCGATCACGTGCACGCCCGGGGT